>JAFXPL010000095.1 GCA_017527945.1 Bacteroidales bacterium
AAGTGTCCCAACTGGCCCTGCTTTGCGGGAATTGAGAATTTAGAGACCGACTTCGCCCGTGAGGGATGCCACGGGTTCCCTCGCGGCGAGGCTTCATAAAAAAGCGATACAATGAGAGTGCGATTTCATAGTCTGCTATACCTCATGGACAGGAAGATGTGGAGGATAACCCTTCTCCCGACAATAGAGGCTGGCAGAAATCAAGCCTATTATGTGACAACGGGAAAGTGTAATTGGATTGAAATTACATGGCTTTTCTGGACCATAATTTTTGAATTCGGCATCGGGAAGGGAGACGCGCTATGAACTGGATTAAGTGCACATACTACACCCCGTGGCTGACCACGAGCCGAGGCGAAGAGTCCAACGACTACTGCGTCGACAGCAAACACCGAACTGCGAAGCCGTGTGACCGCTGCATCGAAAAGAACGGCGGCATACCGCATCCTCAACTCGACTGACCGCTATGCTGCCCATCCACGAACTGCTGAACGCTAACGAGCTGCACATGGAACAGCTGCTCCGTGCACGGCTCTCCGAACTTGGCCTTGCCCCTAACGTGCTGCGAATACTGAAGGGGCAGGGCATCACCACCCTTAAAGACCTCACCGCAAACACCCGCGACGACCTGCTGGAAATACGTTTCCTCGGCGAGTCCAACGTGGACGCGATAGAGCGACTGCTTAAAACAATGGACCTATCACTAAAACATTCACAACCACAATGAGATTTTTTGAAGTAAAAGTAAAATACGACAAGATGCTTGAGACTGGTGCCGTCAAGACCGTCACCGAGACCTACGCCCTGGACGCCTTGTCGTTCACCGAGGCCGAGGCGAAGATCACCGACCAAATGCGCCCGTTCATCCAAGGCTCTTTCGAGGTGACCGCCGAGAAGATTGCGCCGTACACCAACCTCATCCGAGGCGACCACGACCTGTACTACCAGGTCAAGTACACCTTCACGTCCGTCAACGAGATTACCGGTGCGGAGTCGAAGAAGCACCTCGAGACCATCCTCATCAACGCCGATAACTTCGACGAGGCGAAAATGAAGGCCAATGAGTACATGCTACATTCCAGTGTCGACTGGACCATTGACACGCTCAAGGAGACCAGCATCGTCGATGTGTTCACCTACCTTGACAACGTGGACGTAACCGTATCTACGGCACCGCTGCCCGAATAACAACATCGTAACTCAACAGCACTATGGGCAAGGCCATCAAGAAGCAGGTCTGGGTGAAGAACTACTCACTCGACCTGCACGAGGGTGCCGCCGGCGACTACGTCATGCTCACAGGTCACAAGCGGGACAAGCGATACAAGGTCGCCATCCCGCTTGACCTGGTCAAGGAAATCGCACAGGCGATGCTCTCGTTAACCGAGTAATCATCACCACCACTATGACTACCATAAGACCGCCTTAGCGCAGACAATCCGCATTCAGCAACATTAAATCCACAACAAATGATCAAGTTGAACAAACTGACCAAAGCGCTGCTCGACCGCAAGAAGGAAAGGGGCGAGGTGAACGGCAACACGTCGCCTCGCGCCATGTCCATCAGGGTCAGCCGCAGCTGGAGGAGGTTCGACGCCACCCCGGTGTCACGCCCGCCGCTGCACTTGACATCCGACTTCGTGGAGGACCAGCACAAGGATGATGCCTGCAAGACCTACGAGACGGAGTTCTCCGAACGTGAGGAGCATGCCGCCGACATCATCATCGACGCCTGCCTTGCCTTGAGGCAGCAGGGGTGCAGGAACATCGAGCAGGTCATCAAGGACCGCATCGCTTGGAGGTTGGCGCACAAGGATTGAATGTTGGGTCTTACCGACTACGGACTGGGACGTAACGACAACAGCACTACAGCGTTCCCGTGGTCGGTCTTTTAGGGGCATCGCCCGTCGTTCGTGGCGGGCGAAATTCCCCTTGAAATTTTGGTGGTATGGTTGGAAATGCCTATCTTTGCGGTGCGTTACACATCGAGGCAAAGAAAAATCAAAGGACTGACAACAGCACTGACAGCACTATTTGCGTGGTGTTTGGTAATAGGTTCCTCGTTCCCGTGCAGGCGGTTAATGCCCCTGCTGCCTCGATAGGTGTAACGCAACGGGTCGGCGAGGAACCGTTTTTATTTCCCGCCACAACGAGGATTTATTATGCGTTACACTGAAATCGAGAATTTTGAGAATGAGGAATGGCGACCGATAGAGGGTTTTGATGGTCGCTATTATGTGAGCAACTACGGGCGGGTGAAAAGCCACCTGCGACACGGGTACAACCAAACCCCATGCAAGGGATATGAACACCTGTTGCGCCCAATGGTTATGAAGATAGGCTACCAAAGTGTTAGCCTGTGGATGAAGGGTGAGATTTTCACCATGTATGTGCATCGGCTTGTCGCTGCCGCTTTTCTCGGCGAATTGGGAGAGGGTGCGGTGGTGAACCACAAAGACGGATGCAAGACAAACAACCACGTTTCAAATCTTGAAATCACCACCCATTCGGGCAACCGTTCACACGCTGTCCGCACTGGGTTGCTCAAGGGTGCAGTAAAGCAGATGCGAGCCATCGCCGTGATGAAGGACGGGCAGACGGTCGGCGAATATGAGAGCCTAACCGATGCCGCCAAAGATTTAGGGTTAGCAAGGCAGCATATTTTCCACGTCTTGAGCGGAGAGAGAAAGACCCACAAGGGTTACACGTTCAAGTATCTTTAATTTGTCAAAAAATGGAATGGATTAGCGTTAAAGAAAGATTGCCGAAAGTAGGACAATCAGTTTTTGTGTATGCCACAACAAGGCCAAAAGAAAATCAGATAAAATTTGTTGCTATGTTTACAAGTTGGCTCAAAGATGACGGAAGAAAAAGTGTATTTGAAGGCGAAACGGATGAGAACGGGTTTATGCTAATGGTGTTACATGGGCGTTTGGACTATAGAGGTTTTCATGTAACCCATTGGATGCCGTTACCCGCTTCACCGAAAGAAGAATAAAAAATGATTTCCGATTATACCTATTCGTTCAAATATCTTTAATCTTGACAAGAAATGGAAAACGATTTTTTTGAGAGTTACCAAACGTCTGAATGGCAAAGAAAGAAAAATGCCGTTTTAGAGCGTGACGATTACACTTGCCAAATTTGCGGTTCAAAAAGCGGCTTAATGCAGGTGCATCACATCACCTACAAGCATTGCAGGGGGAAAGCATATAATGCACCGATGGGCGACCTTATAACCCTATGTGAACACTGCCACACTAACGATGATGGCGACCACAAGCACTTTTTCGATGGGAAAGTCACACTCACAAGTGGTTGTTTTGGCAAGCCTCATGTTTCCGATTTTAGGAAAGCAGATTGGATATACGGCATTGATGTTATTATAGCCATCAAACTTTACGATTACGATTGGTGGAGTATTGGGTTTAGGGAAATCGACAACTGGTTCCCAAAACTACTTGGAGTAAAATCACCAAATAATTTGTGGGTTGAAGATGAATTTTTGCCAAGTGATGTTTCGGCGCAAAGGCTCGCAACTGATGATGAGGTTGAAAGGCTAATAAAATCAGTCGGCGGCAAATTCGGTGACTTTGTGACAAAGGGTCAAGACTATTGGTTTGTTCACAATGGTTTCGTCCCACAAGCGAGAATACCCGAAAACAAGAGCCGTAAAATAAGACCAAGCGAGATTGTTTTGCGGAGCCGAAGTAACCCGAAAATTATGGTGAATGTGCCGACAATTAATCGACGGATTATGGTTAAGATGCCTAACGATATGAAATAGCGATGAATTGGATTGACTGCCCGTATTACACCCCGTGGATTGTCACCAGCCGAGGCGAAGAAGAAAACAACGTTTGCCTCGATGATACGAACCGAACCATTAAGCCGTGTGACCGCTGCATCGAAAAGAACGGAGGCACACCGCATCCTCAACTCGACTGACGGGTTATCGCGCCACAAACCGCATCACAAGGAACTCTGCATTATCACAGCGGTTTGAGAGTTGCGACCCCTCGACAATTTCGCCCAATCGGTGGACGAGGGGATTTATTGCGTACCTTTGCACTACCGAGACATCAGGCAAGGACTTGCCTAGACTCTCTCGGAGTGAGAGTGAATGTTTGACTTGCCGCTGGTGTCTGCGTCGCATCGCGGAGCCAGCGGCTTTATTTTTGAACGACTATGGCAAAGAAAGGGAAAATGACCGAAGAGGAGAAGGCCAAACTTCCCGAGGCCTTCCGCAAAAACATGGGGCGCATCGGTGACCTTCCCACGGAGGTCGCACGGGAAATGTCAGCAAAAGGGAATGAAGTTCTTGCTGAACAAAGAGAGGAACGAAAGTCCATTGCCGACATCTGCCGTGAGATTGATGACATGCCCCTGGATGCCGAGACCATCAAGGAGATCGCCAAGAAACTCGGTGCGCCCGAGGAATGGGTGGCAAAGATGACCCATCGTCATGCCAAGGCATTCTCCGTAAACCGCAGAATTCTCACAAAGGGTGACGTGCGAGAATGGGTGGAATGGCTGAAGGTCACAGGCGAATACACCGAGACCGTAAATGTCAACAACAGTGGCGACGCTCCGCTTGCTGACGGCATTGTAAGGTTTACCTCAAGGAAGAAGGAATGATAGTGCCAGAACTTGAGATGTACTCGCCCGACGCCTTTTGGCTGTGGAGATACACACTTGACCCAAGTGTGCGCTACATTGTGCTGTATGGCGGTTCATCATCAGGCAAATCATTCAGCGTAGCACAGGTCTTATCGCTAATTACGGAGAACGAGTGGACGAACCAACTCGTGATGCGTAAGGTTGGGGCATCCATAGAGAAAACCATCTATGCTGATTTCCGTGCCGCAATCAGCGACATCCCCCAACTGGATGGGAAGGTGCGGTTCAAGCAGAATAGCATCGTGTTTGAGCATGGACGCATTGACTTCAGCGGTCTTGACGATCCCGAGAAAATCAAGGGTGTTTCTAACTATAAGCGTGTCTTCCTTGACGAGTTGAGCGAGTATGACGAGAACGACTTCAAGCAGATTCGCCTCCGTCTTCGTGGTATGGAAGGTCAGCAGATAATTGCAGCCTTCAACCCAATCAGCGAAGAGCATTGGATAAAAAAACACTGGTTCGACAAGGAAGAATGGCATGACATACCAATGGACTCAATTTGTGGTGGGCTGGTGAAGCCAGAGCATTGTCAGGTGAAGTCCGTGCGGATGAACAGCGCCAAGCAAATCCTCAACCCCAAGACAGGCGAGTTCGAGGAGCATGCACCCGACACCATCGTCATCCAGTCAACCTACTTGAACAACTTCTGGGTAGTGGGTTCCCCTGACGGCACCTACGGCTACTACGATTACCAGGCTATCGCCAACTTCGAGCGCGACCGCATCAACGACCCCGACTATTACCAGGTCTATGCCTTGGGCGAGTGGGGACGCATCCGCACCGGTGCCGAGTTCTTCCCCTCGTTCAACCGTGGGACTGTCTGCGGCGATCATCCGTACAACCCCGAGTTGCCCATCCATGTCTGCATGGACTCCAACGTGCTGCCGTATGTGACCGCCACGTTCTTCCAAAAAGTGTATAAGCCCGACGATGTTCAGCAAGTTACGCAGTTCGCAGAGCTGCCGATTGAGTC
>JAFXPL010000096.1 GCA_017527945.1 Bacteroidales bacterium
CACGCAGGTGGCCCGTTTCGAGGGCGACATTCTGCTGATGACCTACATCAACGCCACCTCGCAGACCAAGGCGGGATTAGACCTGAGCGTGAAAGCCGACCCGTGGAAGTGGATGACAGCGACGCTTGGCACGAACACCTACTACCTCCGTTCGGTGGGCAACATCGGGGAATGGGACATCTCGAACAGCGGATGGGTCAACAACAGCAACGTGCGGTTAGATTTCCGCCCGATCAAAGGGATGAACATCAATCTGCAGTATTTCCTGAACACGCCGCAGTACTATCCGCAGTTCACCACGCGCCTCTCGCACTACCTGAACATCGGCATCAGCCAGAAGTTCCTGAAGGGCGCGCTCACGGTGTCTGCGCAGCTCACGGACGTCTTCAACACCCGCAAATGGGAGATCTTCGCCGACAACCAGTACTATCAGTTAGACAATATGTTGCACGGCAAGAGCCGGATGTTCTGGTTGGGCGTGAGCTACAACTTCAACGCCTACAAGAAGGCTGGTGCGGGCAAGGTTGAAGGGGAAGACAGAAGCAAGATCCGGACGGGGGTGTAAAGTAATTCATCATCATGCTATATTTATCTGCGTAAGTCTGCGATTTCTGCGGGAGAAAAGGTGTCCGCAGAACCCGCAGATTTCGCAGAAAAATCAATCTCCTTCCTCCAGCATAAACAGCTCTTCCACAGTCTAGTTTACCGGCTCACAATCTTCCTCACAACCGTTCCCTCCTTCATATCATAGACAAGGAGGAACACGCCGCTGCCGGGGAGAATCAGCTCAAAGGATTCAGAGGTTGGGATGAACTCCTGCACCAGGACACCTTCAATCGTGAAGAGTCGTACCACACTGGGCGTTTCGCGTTCGAACTGCACCGTACACTGACCGTGTGCGGGATTGGGGTAAACCAGCATTTTGCCAGCGGTAAGTGTCTGTATGCCAGTGCTGTCCACGGGATCGACAGGCGTAGGCGGCACGAGCGTGTCGGTGTGGAACGTCATCATGGCCCATTCGCCGAAAAGGTCGGTGTCGCACACGCAGCGCACATAGAGGTCATAGTGGGTGTCGGGTTGCAGGTCCGACAGGTGCAGGAAACTTTCGGTGGTGCCGACTGTTGTTCCGCTTCCCTGCGCGAAGCCTTGCACACCGTATTCCGACTCGAAGTGGTCGGGTTCGCCCTCAAAGCCCCAGCCGATGGTGGCGTGCATGGTATCGACATCGATGAGGTGCAGATCGAAGACCGCGCTGCAGGTATCTTCCGGAACAACCTCTTCCTGAGCCCAAAGCTGCAGATGGTCGAGGTAGAGGGCAGATCCCTGTTGTGGGGTGTTATTGGCGGAGGAGAACAGGAGAAGTATCAGCGAATCCGCCTCAATGTATGGCGTTGAGGGGTAGATGTCCGAAAGAGGGGAATAGAATATCTCGAACGGGGTGTACTCGGTAGTATCGGTCAGAGCCACGGTGTAGCCGCCGCCCACCACCTCGCGCTTTTGGGTGGTCGGGTTGTATTTGGTGCCGAGCATCAGGATGCCGCCATTGTCCCCGACAGTTGCGGAGGTGTATTTGTAATACCCAGTCAGCCGGTCTGGGACCACGCTGTCCAGGACAATTCCGCCGTCAATAATCGTGTTCACATCCAAACCGTCGAAGGCGGACATCAGTTGGGCGAGGCTGCCGAGGTTGCTGGTGATGTTGTACATCAACGGCAGAAACAAGTCAATATCCACCACACCGGTCGAAAGGACGGTCGGGAAGATCGTGTTCGTCAGCGAGGGGTCGAGCGATGAAGCCGCAAGGCCGTAAACGGTGGAGCTGATGATGTCGGAAAGCATAAAGCTCTGCAGCTTGAGGGCGTGGCTGCTATCGGGCACATCGCCGGTCACATTGGAGACTTTAAGCAGCGGGAGGTCCGTGTTCACATTGACGGTCATCCCGCTGTACGTGAGGCTTTCGTTCACCGGATAGGTTGGATAGTCCCAACCTGTGGGATAGGGATAGCTGCTATAAACGGACAGGGGGAAGAAGAGCACAGTGACGCTGTATCCGCTGCCGGTGGACCATTGTTCGAAACTGGGGTTGGGAATGGTAATGGTGCTGTCTTGAACTTGTGCTGCAGAGTTCAGCGAGAGGAACATGCAGAATGCTAACAGTAAGTTGGAAATGTATTTCATTATTATATAGTTTTTTAAAGGTGCAAAAATAATAAGATTATTCGCTCACTCCATCCACCTCTTGTAAATCGTATGGGCGGCCTCGAAGGTTGAACACGGTGCACCCAAAAATCTCGACAATTCACTTTTCAGTTTCAGCGGTTCGACGGGATATTTCGTGTGGCTTTCGGTCCAGGCGTGCTCGAACTTGGAGAGTTCCTCGCCGAAGGCCTTCTCGTCGAACTCCTTGCCCTCTTTCACGGCCTTAATGACGGCGTCGAAGAAGAGATTCCATCGTTTGGCATAGTAGTCGCCGACGAGCCCGCCCCACATCCGGTTGGCGTAGTCGTTGAGCACGGGACCGCCCCAGACGGTGAGCAGCGTACGCGCCTGACGTTCGTAGTAGTCTTTCTCTTCCTCGGTGGTGCCCCACTCGCGGGCTGCCTCAATCCACGGTCCCAGCATGAAGGCGGGGTGCGTGTTAAGCAGCGTATCGACATCCGCGAACAGCTGGTTGGCCATTTCCACCTGCCGCTCCATCTTCCGGATGTCTCGGTTTTTGTACGCCACGGTGAAGTCGTTGCGGATGTCCATGAAGTGGTTGCCCATCCACTGCGAGAAGAGGTTGACGAGGTCGTATTGGTAGGTGTCCTTCCATGTCCACGGCGGCCCAAAGTAATGGACATTGTCTTTGCTGGAAAAACTGGTGACAAAAGCCTTGCAGATTTTTTTCAACGTGTCGTTGCTATAGGAGTAGTAGGGTTTAGTGTAGTAAGTGCCGTGGCCCTCCAATGACGGCCGCGCCACCAACTGCGTGCCAAGTCCGTAAAATGACCAGTCCTTATAGACACTATCGTTCAGCAAGAGCCATTCGTCATCATAATGGTGAGTGGCTGTCCGAGCATAGCCCCAATCCTTAATCCACTGATGCACATCGGGTTGATTCTCCCACACGCGGTCGAAGAGGTACTCGTAGATTTGCGGGCTCACGTCGAAGGACTCCAACGTGGAGCCGATGCCGGTCATGTTGGGTCCGGCCTCCTTCAACGCGGCATCCAGTTTCTTCTCCAGTTCGTTGATATTGCCCACGAGCATCGTGTTGCCGCCGAAATTGCCGAGGTAGCACCAGATGAAGGGTTGTCCGTAGAAGCCTTCGGTGGTGCGCCACACCTCCGTCTTCTCGCAGAAGTAGTCGAGCAGCACGAGCTTGTCCTGCGGCACGGCGGTGAGGTAGGCGCGGAGCCGCTCGGGCGTCCACGACTTGCGCTTGTAGTAGAACACCCAGGTCATTTGCAGCCAGCGGGCGGCGGGATCGCTCTGCTGCAGCGAGGTGTAGATGTTTTGAGAAACTTTGGCGAGGTAGTCGGGCTCCCAGCTTGGCGGGTCCATCTCGTTGAAGGGATCCACGCCGTAGATGTGGTCGGTGCCGAAGAGGGCGATCTCTTTCTCCATGAAGCTCTTCTGGATTTTGGCGAAGAGCGGATCGGAGGAGTTGAGGAAGTGGGTGGGCTCGAAGCCGCACCACGCGCTCAGCTGCTGGATGTCGGCCTCGGGGTGCATCTCGGCGAACCGTTTGGGCACATGTCCGGCGAAGGCGGGCAGCACCGGCGTCATGTTGAACTCGCGCTCGCGGGCGACGATCTGCTGCTGTAGTTCCTTCTGTCCCACTATCCATGACATTGGCAGCGGGCCGCCGAAACCGTCGAGGTTGGCCATGCGGTGCCACGGCAGGTGCGCCGGCCCCGAAAAGTAGCTGCGGATCTCCTCGTCGGTCATCCCGAACTCCTTCCACACCTCGTACCAGACGGCCTCCTGTCCGGTGATGGCGAGCGGCATCGTGATGCCGTTCAGTGCCATCCAGTCGATGAACCGCTCCCACTGCGGCCATTTCCACCACGGCATCGTGTAGCCGTAGGTGCAGTAGTTCAGGAAGAAACGGTCGTGCACGAGGGCCTCCTTGCGGATGGGCTTTGCGGGCACACGGAATTGTTGCGGCAACTCCACCGGTTCGCACAGCAGCCACGAAACGTGCACGCCCGCGATGTGCTTGAGGTAGTAGTTCAGTCCCACCGCCAACGAGTTGTCGTTGTTGCCGGTGATGAGGATGTGGTGGTCGTGTGCGGCTTCAATTTGAAAATAATCTATTGTATCGGGTTGACACACAAAGATAAAGCAGGTGTCTTTGTCCCCGAGGATTCTGTGCGCCAGGCCGTCGATGGGACGCTGGGCGGGAGCGCAAAAAACAAACATGAGAGCGGAGAATAATATGAGAAGTTTATTTTTCATTGAATAAAGGGTTTGTTTGCATCATTAAACGTTCACTGCTAATTCAAATAATCCTGTCAAGACAATAAACAGCAAATATGGTAATAAAAATGTCATAAGTCTAATTAACAACCATAAAAAACGTCTTTTATTCCAGGTGTTTCGTATTTTGTTGTCCATTAATCTGAAATCTTTCGTTCTGATTAATTTTTTATACGGGATTTCTATGGCCATAATAATGCTGGTGAGTATCGGAAATATCCACACAAGCAACAGATAAGCTATGAAAAGAACCTTTCCAAGATAAAGATCATAAAAAACCACTCTGCTGGGCTTCAAAACAAAGCATACGCATAGCAATATGATAATGAAAAAAGATATTAGGGTGTGTCCTATTGCTAAAAAGACATCCCAATGAGACAGCGTGTCCTGGCAAAAATAATCATACCAGCAATAGACTTTTAAAAGAAATTTCTTCATAATCTATGAAGCATCATTACCTTGTAATTATTCTTCCGCAAAAATACAAAATATGTAGATGTGATGCATTGTTTGATATTCCATCTGTTTACTGAAGCGATAAAGAAGACAGACAGGAAAAAAGTTGTCCTCCGTTGTCCCAGTTGTCGTCCTTTCCAAAAGACAACAGAGACAACCATGACAATTTTTTTGTAATTTTGCGACTCAAAATGTTGAGGTTATGAATTTTTTTGAGCGACATTACAAGAAGATAGCTGTCAGCTGGTTGTTGCTGCTGTTTCTTTTGTGGTTGCTGCCCAGGGTTGTGGGCGTGAAAAACCATAATCTTTTGGATCCTGCTCAGGCTGGATTGCTGTATCTTATTCTTTTTGGCATAGCAGTATGTGTTTTCGCCCTCACCGCTTTTGTTGAGATCGCCACCACGAAAAATTACAAACGGTTGAAAAGGCTGTTTTTTGTCATTATCGTCCCTTTGATGTTGTTGGCGGCAGCGGGTGTTTATCGGAATATTTTGGATTCATTTGTAACTGCTCACGTACCCTTTCAAAGTGTTGACAAAACTAAGAAGAAAGGCGTTTTCTATGCGGAATATGATGTGATACCAACGGAAGTATCTGTGAATGATACGACCATGATTCGCTTTGAGGAGGCCATCGGACAATATATGTTGTATATAGACAAATCGCGTTTCTTTGATTTCCCGAAATATATCAAGTCAGACCGAAAATACGTTGTGATTAATTGTTCGTGCGATGATATGTCACGCCGTTTTTATCACCATTTGGTCTGGAGTAGCGATGACGCATACTATATTGAGGGTCCCATACACTATGGGAAAAAAGGGATGCCTATAATCGAGATTCCTTTGAAAGATTCGGCTTCGGATACCATTCTTGTCACGGTCGGTGGGCTTCATTCGTTAGAGACAATCGATACGATCCCGACAAAAAATTTGGACACTATTCGTTTGGTGAAACGACGTTAAGGACCAACTTTGAAATATTGTCCCAAGTTGTCCCCAGTTACCTTTGAAAAAAAGGAAAAAACTCACTCGTTCGTCGTGCCCAGCAACCACCCGATGCTGAAGTTGTAAAACACCATGGAGTAGTCCACACCGTTGCCGGCGTCTTCCTCCACATAAAGGCCGATAGTGCCGTCGGGGAGCTGGCACAATGAGGAGTAGGCCGAAGAGTAGGGGACGATGGTGCGGTGCAGCGGCCAAGTCTTCCCCTCGTCGAAGCTGACAAAGACGGTGACGTCTTTGCGCTCTTTGCCGTAGGGCAGCGAGTGCAGCAGCAGGGTCCTCCCGTCGGGGGCGGTGCAGCGGATGATGTCGCCGTTACAGGCGGGCGCCTCCAGTTCGGGCCATACGGCGGTGGTGTCGCGCCACGTGACCCCGCCGTCCTCGGAGAGGTTGTAGAGCCGATGCCCCTCCGCGCGGATGCTCATCAGGATGCGCCCATCGGAGAGCTCCACTACCTTGGCCTCGTCGCCTTTCGGGGAAGCCTTCCCTGAACATTGCCAGGTCTCGCCGTCATCGTCGGAGTAGAAGACGTAGTTGCAGGCTGTCCAGAGGGAGTCCTCGCGCACGGCGGCCACGAACATCAGTCGCCCCGTGGAAGTGCGCAGGCCGGCGCCAGATGCGAAAAATGACGACCACCAGCTACGGTGTCCCGGGATCACGCAGTCGGGACCGAGGATGAAGTGAGTGATGTCCCTCGGCTTACTCCATGTGCGGCCGTTGTCACGACTGCGGCAGAGGTAGGTCCGCAGCGGGTTGTCGGGCCGCGACTGCCAAAAGCCCACACCGCCCACGAAGACGGCAATGAGTCCGCCCTCCTCGTTCGTGCGCACCAAGGCGCAGTCGCCGAAGCCGTGGCCCACGCCCGTGCCCTCCGCCAAGGTCAACGGCTCGCTCCACGTGCGTCCGCCGTCGGTACTGCGGTTCACGAGGATGTCAATGTCTTCCGGGAGGTCGCGGTCGTTGTATTTGCGCTTGTCAGAGGCCATCACCAACGAGCCGTCGCTCGCCGTGACAATGGCTGGAATGCGGTAGTTCTTGGAATTGAAGTCGCCGGGACGGTAAAGTGTGGTACGAAGCAGGAAACCGGCGCGATTGGTGTTAGTGTTGGTTGCATTGAGATACTGCGCAGATGCGCTGAAAACGAACCCAAGAAAGGACAATAATATTAGAAGTTTCTTTTTCACTATCATTTTTGCCGCAAAAATACGCATTTTTCACATACGAGACTGTATTGCTTCTTATTCGTTTTGTGAAATTGTTTTGGCGAGGACAACTATGACAATACAAATAGAAGTTCCCGCTCTGTTTTGCACCACGAATGTGAAAATCCTGCGAAATCCAGCCTTTCAAAATTAATTAATTGTCTTTGAATAGTTAAGAAAATTACATATCTTATTGATTTCCAAGTGCCAATTTTTTTCACAAAATCCTTGACAAACGCTTTTCGATCTAGTATATTTGCAGAATAATTTTTAATCATCAAAACAAAAAATATGATTAGTATTAGCAAAATGAGATCCTACATGTATGATGTAGTGGGCGCGATACATGAAGTTCACGGTGAATTGGGCCCAGGATTGAATGAATCCTGTTATCAAGAAGGCTTCCAAATGGAATTGACAGAGCAAGGGATTCCTTTTCTACGGGAGTTGTCGTTTTACCCCAAATATCACGCGGCAGATGTCAACGAGCTTCCGTATAGATTTTTTGTGCAAGAACGAAATTATAATCGAGTGCAAAGCGGTGTCGGAGTTGATTTCGGTTCATCGGGCGCAATTGTTCAACTACATGCGACTGCTGAAGAAACCTTGCGGCATCTTGGTGAATTTCGCACCCAAGTTTGCTACTATTGAACGGTATCTATTTGATAAAGAAGAAGATAACATCATGGGTATGGATGGCAGTGTCATCCAAAAGTGGTGACGAAAAATAGTTGTCCTAAGTTGTCCCAGTTGTCGTCAAGAAAAGAAGACAACAGGGACAACTGGAGACAACCCAAAAGATTGTCGTCTCTACCGCAGTTTCAGCAGTACCACGTTCTCGACGTGCTGCGTGTGCGGGAACATATCGACGGGCTGCACCTTTTCCACGCGGTACTTCGGGTCGAGCAAGGTGAGGTCGCGGGCCTGCGTGGCCGGGTTGCAGCTCACATAGACGATGCGCGGCACCTCTAACTTCAGCAACTGCTCGATGACGTTCGGGTGCATGCCGGCGCGCGGCGGGTCGGAGATGATGACATCCGGTTTCCCGTGCTGCGCGATGAACTGGTCGGTAAAGATCTTCGCCATATCGCCCACCACGAACTCCGTGTTCGTGATGTGGTTCTGCGCGGAGTTGATTTTCGCGTCCTCCACGGCAGTATCCACGTACTCGATGCCGACCACCCGCTTGGCCTGGTGTGCCACAAAATTGGCGATGGTGCCGGTGCCGGTGAAGAGGTCATAAACGACTTCATCTTTCTGTATGTCAGCAAATTCGCGCACCACCTTGTAGAGGTTGTAGGCCTGTTCGCTGTTGGTCTGGTAGAAGGATTTCGGTCCGACCTTGAACTGCAGGTTCTCCATCTTCTCGGTGATGTAGTCCTGTCCAGCATAGAGGTGGAACGGCAGGTCGAAGATGGCGTCGTTGAGTTTGGTGTTGATGACGAACGTCAATGAAGTGATTTCGGGGAACCGCTCCATGAGGGCGGCCAGCATATCTTTCACCTCCTGGTTGTATTTGGTGACGATGAGCACCACCATGAGGTCGCCGGTGGAAGCGGTGCGGATGATGATGTTCCGAAGCAACCCCACTTGCTGGCGCGGGTCGTAAAAGTCAAGGTTGTGCTCGATGGCGTACTGCTTGCAGAAGAGCCGGATATCGTTGCTCGGAGCCGCCTGCAGCCAACAGTGCTTGATGTCGAGGATTTTGTCGAACATGCCGGGCACATGGAACCCGAGGCAACGGTTTTCGAAGAACTCGCCCTGCTCCTGCCGCTTCATCTCCTCGTATGTCAGCCATGGCATCGTGGAGAAGGTGTATTCCAGCTTGTTGCGGTAGTAGTAGATTTTCTCCGAACCAATGATAGGCATCAGCGGCGGGAACTCGAACTTGCCGAGGTGCTTAAAGTTGTCCTCCACCTGTTTCTGCTTGAATTCCAGCTGTTTCTCGTACGTCAGCATCTGCCATTTGCACCCGCCGCAGTGGCCGAAGTGTCCGCACGGCGGCACCACCCGGTCGGGTGACGGCTGCTTGATGGCCAACAGGTTGCACTCCGCGTAGCCGCGCTTGCGTTTATAGACTTCCACATCGACGATGTCGCCGGGCACCGCGTACGGCACGAAGACCGTCAGTCCATCGACCTTGCCAACCGCTTTTCCCTCCGCCCCTGCGGAGATGATTTCCAGATTTTCTATGTTGTATCGTTTGAAGCTCATATTCTTTTTCAAATTGAAGCGGCAAAAGTACGATTTTTCGCGAATGAGCCGCTCATGGAGTAGGATTCTGAGGAAATAAGGTCATCTTGGCGTACCCTCAATGCCTTCATCTCGCAAATACCTGTAAATCAACCCAAACTTTTCTTCTTCGGGCAGGTCGGCATCCACCCAGTGGATATTGAACCCCATGCGCTCCATGCGTCTGAACCATGTCATCTGCCGCTTCGAGAACTGGTGGATGGCCGTGTTGAGCAACGTCACCATATCACCATAGTGTAATTCACCCGTAAGATACTGGGTCACAAACTTATACTCTAAACCATAGCGAATCAACCGCTCAGGCGGAATACCTTCGTCCAACAATGCCCTCACCTCATCGACCATTCCTTCCTTCAAGCGGGCCTGCAACCGCCGCGTGATACGCTCCCGAATATGGTCGCGCTCGCCACGCAGTCCGATAATCGCGGAATCCAACGGACGCACCCGCACGCTCAGCTCGGGATGTTTCGCGTAATAGTCCTCAATCTCAATGGCACGGATCAGCCGCGGACGCTCCGAGGTGTCGGTGTCATTATGCAGCGACTTGTAAGCCGCCAGCATCTCCGCAAGCTCCTCGTCGGTTCGAGCCGCCAACTCGTTTCGCAATTCGGGGTTTTCGGGCACTGGGAAAAGCCTATAGCCGCGCAGCACCGCCTCCACGTACATGCCGCTGCCGCCGCACAGCACAATGCGATGCCCTCGGGAACGGATGCCCGCCATCGCCTCGTAGGCCGCCTGCTGGTAACGGAACACGTTGTATTCCACCCCGGGCTCTTCAATATCAATGAGATGATACGGGATGGGGGCTCCATTATATTGATACTCAGACAAATCCTTACCCGAACCGATGTCCATGCGGCGGAACACCTGGCGGGAGTCTGCGCTCACAACCTCGCCGCCCAACTCGGCCGCGATGCGCACCGCCACGCCGGTCTTGCCCGTGGCCGTTGGACCCAATACAGTGATTATCGGTTCGTTGGTCATCATCTTACTGGTGTTTGTTTGGGGATGTCGTAAATGTCCATGTTTTTGATTTCCTCGCCTTCTATCTCGAAGCGCAGCATCGTCAGGCGCGTGTGGATTCCATACAATCCAGCCGCTCCAGGGTTGATAAACAGCAAGTTATGGTATTTGTCGTACATGATTTTCAGGATATGGGAGTGCCCGGCCACGAAAATGGTCGGTTTCTCCTCGCGGATGATCTGCAACGCTTTGGGCTGGTAACGCCCCGGCGAACCCACAATGTGCATCAGCGCAACCTTGTGCTTCTCGCAGGTGAAAACCTCATATTCGCCCACTTCGCGGCGAATATCCCAATCGTCGCAGTTGCCATAGACCGCACGCACCGTTGGGGCGATGATGCGCAATTCGTCCAAGATGCTATCGTTCATGATGTCGCCGGCATGCCAGATTTCGTTGCAACCCTTGAAAAAAGAGTATGCATCGGGATGCAGGAAGCCGTGAGTGTCGGAAAGTACGCCAATCTTCATTCTTTCACAGGATTACGTTGTTTGACAACTTCGAACAGGGCGATACCGGTGGCCACAGAGACGTTGAGCGAACGAATCGTGCCGACCATCGGGATGGTGACCGTGTCGTTGCAGTGCTTGAGGTAGTCCCACGCGATGCCCTCGTACTCGTTGCCCATGATGAGGCAGACGGGTCCGGTGAAATCCTTGTTGTAGTGCGCGTGGTTGGCCTTCTCGGTCACGCCGATGACCTCGATGCCGCTGTCTTTCAGGTACTGGATCACCTCCACGAGGTTGGAGTGCCGGCAGACGGGCACCTTGTGGAGGGCGCCGGCGGAGCTTTTCACGGCATCCTCATTGAGCTGTGCGCCGCCGTTGAGCGGCAGGATGATGGCATCGACGCCCGCGCACTCGGCCGAGCGGGCGATGGCGCCCACGTTGCGCACGTCCGTGATCTTGTCGAGCAGCAGCAGGAACGGCACGCGGCCCTCCTCGAAAATCGACGGCACGATGTTGTAGATGTCGCAGTATTCGATGGCCGACAGGAAAGCAACCACCCCTTGGTGATTCTGCCGCGTAAGACGGTTCAGCTTCTCCTGCGGCACATACTGGAACGGAATCTTCCGCTGCCGCACCTCGTAGAAGAGCTGCTTGAACAATTCGCCCTGCAAGCCTTTCTGGAACAGGACTTTGTCGATGGTCTTGCCGCTTTCGATGGCCTCCATCACGGGACGCATGCCGTAGGTGAGGCTGCCGTTATCTGGGGTTTGTTTAGAGTACATAGCCAAATGATATTTCGG
>JAFXPL010000097.1 GCA_017527945.1 Bacteroidales bacterium
ATGCGGTTGAAAGCCCGTTCGTAAAAGGCTGCAGACTTTTTGAATTGACGTGCATCATATAACAGTTCCGCCTTGTTGATGTTTTTATAATATTTTTTGTGATTATTTTGGCCATTAGATGAGCACAAGATTCCAAGAAAGAATGCAGCAATCAATATGTTTTTTTTCATAAAAGTATAATTAAGGGGACTTCTATTTTTTACTTCTTCGCGTTGCCGCCGGCCTTGATCCGAAGTCCGTTAAACATCAAGATAAGCAAACAACGCTGCAAAATTAATTCTTTTATCCATTCGTATGGCACAAAAAATCCAAAAGGTTGCAGTTTGTTAATATTTCTTTGTATATTTTTGTTCAACTATTTGATTTTTAATTGTTTAATTCATCCCAAGACGTCAACTTGCTGCTTGTATGTCGGTTTGGTCTCTTTCATTGCCCATTCTAATTCACGGTAAATATACAAATAATTCTTTGAATGACAATTGGTTGCGAAAAATTCTCATCGTAAAAAGTTCAAAGACGGCCACTTGGCCAAAAAGGGAATTTCAGGTGTCGTTTCACATAGATTTTTGGTCGCAAACAACTGGTAATCAGATAGAAATAATTATATATCCCGTTTATAAATATAGTACGCGAAAAAAATGTATTTTTGCCACGGAAGTGACGCTGCATGGTCACTTTAAAATCCCACAGCACCACCTTTTTTGTCGGTGCTTTTTTGAACGAATATGAGCATAAGAACCCTACTTTGGACCACCCTGCTGCTGTGCCTCGGCATGGCAGCCGCCGCGCAGGAGAGCAATCCCTACGCCGGCTACGACCGCGTGACCCTCTACGACAGCATGACCGTGCGCATGGAGGAGAACGGCCTCAGCCACTATGTCAACCATCAGCGCTACCGGATCTTGAGCGATGCCGGCGGACGCGACTACAACACCGTCATCGTCGATTACGATCCCCTGTCGGCCTACTGCGAGATCCGCGACGTGGTCGTCTATCGCCACGACGGTACCGAGGAACACCCCGACTTTATGGTCTGCGACTACCCCGCGCCGGCCCACATGATCTACTGGGGCGCACGACAGAAGATGGTCGCCCTCGGCCGCCTCGAACCCGGCGATGAGGTGGAGTTCCTCACCTACAAGAAGGGCTTCACCTACGCGCTGCTGCAAGGCGACGACCCCGACGCGAAGTACATCCCGCCCATGCGCGGCCACTTCTACGATATCGTCCCTTTCTGGAGCAGCCAGCCCGTGAAAGAGAAAGTGTATCAAGTCAGTGTGTTGACTAACAAGAATTTGCAGTATAAAGTCTATAACGGCGACCTCAACGTGAAAACCGCGAAAGAGGGCGACCGCACCCTTTTCACTTTCGAGAACAAGGACTATTTCCCGCTGAAAACCCCGCGCTACACGGTGGCGAGCAACGACATCGAGCCGAAAGTCATCGTGACCACGGCGAAAGACTGGGAGGCCAAGTCGATGTGGTTCTACGGCGTGAACGAGGACTTCGGCAGCTTCGAGGCCACGCCGGAAATCCAAGCAAAGGTCAATGAGCTGCTGAAGCCGGCGAAGACCGAGAATGACAGCTTGGACATCCTCACGCACTGGGTGGCCGACAACATCCGCTACTCCGGCATCTCGATGGGCGAGGGCGAGGGGTTCACGCTCCACAAGTGCGAGATGACCTTCCGCGACCGCTGCGGCGTCTGCAAAGACAAGGCCGGGATGCTCATCGGCATGTTGCGGGCGGCAGGCTTCAAGGCCTACGCGGCGATGACGATGGCCGGCGAGCGCATCGAGGACATCCCCGCCGACCAGTTCAACCACTGCATCACGGTGGTGCAGCGGCGCAACGGCAACTACCAGCTCCTCGACCCCACGTGGGTGCCGGGTGTGCGCGGCGAACTCTGGTCCAGCGCGGAACAGCAGCAGAACTACCTGATGGGACTGCCCAAAGGCGCAAAACTGGGACTCACACCCGTCTCCAACCCGAAAAACCACTACGTCCGAATGACCGCCAACACGCAAGTCACCAAGAACGGCACGCTGAAGGGCACCGTCACGATCACTGCCGACCGTCAGAGCGACCGCACCGTGCGTGGGGTCTTCTACGGCTTCCGTACGGAGTGGCGGAGAAACGTGGAGGAACGCTTCTACCAGGAGTACCCCAACGCGAAGCTCAAGAGTGTGAAATACACCAGCGAGGATGACTACCTCAAGCAGCCCGTGAGCATCACGTACAAGTTCGAGATCCCTGATTACGCAACGGTTACCGACAACGAGGTCATCGCCACGTCGTTCCTTGCCAACGGGTTTTACACCTTCGCCATGCGCCACCTCTACTACGACACCCGCCTCGAAAAGCGCGACCATCCCTTCACCGACCGCTGCTCGCGCTACGTCGTCATCAGCGAAACCATGAGGGTGCCGTCGGGCTACCTGCGCGTGAGCACGCCCCAGGCCCAGCAGTTCGCCACCCCGACCATCTCGTTCAAAGGCGGCTACACGATCGGCTACAACATGGTGACGTTCAACGAGACCATCTCCCTCGGCAAGCGCGTCTATGAGGCCTCCGAATGGCCCGCCTTCCGCAAGGCGGTGCAATGCCAGCGGGGGTATATGGGAGCACCAGTGGTGTTCATCAAATAGTTAGCAGTTAGCAGTTAGTAATTAGCAGTTTATACCGAAAAAACCTATATATTAAAAAATAATTCCTTGAAAGCCCTGTAAGGGCGTCGTATGTCAGCATAGGGTGAGCGATAGCGAGCCATACGACAGGTGAGACAGGTGAGCGATAGCGAGCCATAGGACGGATAATGAAAAAACGATGAATATGATTAAAAAATACGTATTGGTAATATTAACGATTTGCGCCATAGTGCCGGTTTTCGGAAAGGCCCCCGAAAAGGACGCCATCTACAAACTCATTTCCGAGAGTTACACCTTGAACACGGATGGCTCCACGGAGTTCCGGAAGCGCACGGAGCTGCAAATCTTCACGCGGATGACGTTCGACCATTTCGGGGAAACCTTCATTACGTACAATCCTGACTTTCAGGAGCTCATCATCAACGAGGCCTACACCATCCGCAAGGACGGCAGCAAGGTGGAGACGCCTGAAAACGCCTTCAACCCGATGCTGCCGGAGGGCTGCACGAAGTGCGAGCGGCTCAACGGCATCCGCACGATGGTGGTGACGCACACGGCGTTGGAGTACGATGCCGTCATCGTCCTCGACTACACCATTCGCTCCAAGAACTTCTTCTTCCAGGAGTTGCTGGAAAAAGTGGATTTGCAGGAGGAGGTACCGGTGGAGAAGTATGTGGTCAGCGTGACCGCACCCGACTACAAGCCCGCGAAATTTCAGCTCAACGGGGAGAATCTCGTTTACACGAAAACGGAAACCACAGACAAGGATTTCGTCACCACGGTCTATACTTTTTCAAATCTGCCGGAGCGTCCCACCGACGAGTATCTCTTCCCGAGTGTGTATGCTTCGCTGACGTTCTTCACGATGGACAATGTGGAGAATTTGGTCGGCAAGATGGCACAGCAAAACTCGATGCAGAAGTTTGACAATCAGAAGATTACGGATTTCTTCAAAAGTCGCTTCACGGATGAAATGAACGTCATGGACAAGATATTGTACGTCAGGGATTATATCCACGACAACATCCAAACCAACCATCTGGATGCCAGCGTGTTGAACTATATGTTCGCCTCGCCGCAGCAGGTGTGGGAGAGCAACTGCGCCTTGCCCATCGAGAAGAACATCCTGTTGGCGGGCGTATTGCAAAGTTTGGGGAACGATGCGCAATTAGCGTTTTTGGGAAACTCGTTAGCCTCTGATTTGAAGACCGTTGTGCGCATCCAACGAAATGGAGCAACCGATTATATTTCTGCTAACGAGATTGAAGAACTGAGTTTGGACGCTTTCTTCGCGCCCGCCATCCTCATCCTTCAGGATGGAAAAATAGAGAATGTGACAGCACAGCCCATTTCTGTGGAAAGAGCGGCCGAAATCACGATTCAAAGCGGAAAATTGGATGATCCGGTGGTGGAAATGCAACGGTATAAAGTGGAGTCGCCAAAAATGAAATATCTGCAAGTGCATGGAAGCGGCGACACAAAAGTGTCTGTTTCGCAGCTCTCTGGCAAATATTACGAAATGACCATCGACGACGGCGAATACGGTACTGAAGTCCGTTCCGTGAACATCCACAACGACCGCAAATACGATGTGGACACAAAAGAATCGAGCGAGAAATACGGTTACACCGTCAAATTGCCCGCTAACGCCCGTTGTCTGACGAAAACCTCACACAAAGAAATCACCGTCGAGGGCGCCAAACTCCTGATTGATGTTGTGGTGGGCGGTAATACGGTAATGATTACAAGGACGTTAAGTCTGCCCAAAGAGGGCATTTCCGCCAAAAATGTGAAGAAGTTCAAAGCGATGATGGGAGAGTGGGAAGCCCCTGTGAAGGTGGTGTTCTCTACTCGGTAGAGACGTAACCCCTTCCGATTTCTGCGAAACACAAAACACATAATTAACAATTAATTCTTAATATTTTTCATTTGAAAATTATAACACGTTGATTTACAATAAAATAATTTTTCTCTAAATTTTGAAATTCGATATTGCTTTTGTTGTATATTTGCAGCGTTCAATTCATTTACTTCACACATAAAAGAAAACAAAAATGAAAAACGCACAGACAACAAGCCAGCAATTCCCGGATTTCGGAGCTTTGTTGGAATCGATCAAAGAAAATGGCCGCCGTATGGACGCCAACTATGAACGCTATTTGAAAGAACAGGCGGAGCGCGACACCAAGTGGAAACTGGAACAGGCGGAGCGCGACGCCAAACTGGACAAAATCAGCAAGGAAACAAAAGAGGCCATCCAGGAAATGAAAGACGTGTTCACCACCCAATGGGGTCGCCTGGTGGAGGCCCTATGCAAGCCGGCGGCATTTTCGCTCTTCAAGCAGGAGGGCATCGAGATCGACCGCATCTACGAAGGCGTGCACAAGGCCAAGAAAGATGGGCAAGACGTGATGGAGATAGACGTGGCACTGTGTGACACCACGGTCGCCGTCATTGTGGAGGTGAAATCCCGCTGCGACAACCACGACATCGACCGTTTCCTCAGCCAAATGAAGCACTGCAAAGAATGGTACACGGAATTTGCGGACAAGAAGCTCTACGTGGCAGTGGCCGCCATCGACTATGCGGGCGGCGCCGACACCTACGCGAGCCGCCAAGGGCTATACGTGCTGAAACTTACCGGCGAAGAGACATTCACCATGCAAGCACCCGCCCAACCAACCATGTTCTGACCATAACGGGAACAGATTCAGCGTATAAAACAAGCGCAAGACCGTCTCTTTGTCGCGACATTCTTGCGCTTGTTCCAAAAGAAAACCAAAGGAGACCCGCTCTACTCGGAGAGTTCCACCGGCTCTTCCTCCTGCGGAAACGCCTCCTGGAGCGGCATTTCATCCGATGCCGGCATCTCCTCCTCGGGCACACCCTCGTACTCCGCACGGAGCCGCTCATAGAACTTGAATTCCGTCATCTGCATATAGGGCGCCAGCCACAGAAGACCAATGAACAGGGTCAACACAGCCAGCACCATCCAGCCGAAGAAGCTGAGCATCAGCAAGAAGAACTCCATCTTATGGCCATTCATCATCTTGCGGCTCTCGCGAAGCACGTCCACGGGACGAAGCTCAGGCTTGTCATGCAGAATGAAAAAGACCATGGCGTAGGCGATGGCCAAAACAAAGCCGGGAATCATCAGCACGGCAGCGATAAACGTGAACAGGACGACGTGGCTCTCCATCAGACCCAGTCCCACGGCCACTGCAATGAAGATGATGGACAAGAGCATGGCACCGGCAATGGCGAGGCCTTGCAGGAGCACGGTGACAAACACATCGATGAAACGCCGGTAACCGCAAAACAGGTCGCCGATGTCGGCCGGCAGGTCCTGACGGGAGGAGTTGAGGTAGGCGATGCAGTAGCCGTATTGCAACGGGATGAGGAGGATGCTTACGACAAAACCCACCGACATGAAGATGTAGGTCAGCGTGGTGAAAGTACTTCCCTGGAAGATGGTGCCGAATTGGGCGAAAGCCTGAGCCACCACATACAACAGCACGTAGATGAAGGTGAGGCCTACGAAGGAGCCCCATTTGCCCCGCAGGGAGGCCAAAGCCTCGTTTTTAAGATCGTTGATTTTTCCCATAATGCTTAGATTTTAAATGATGAATGTTTGCATCCGCAAAAATAGTTTTTTTTCTCACACTTATTTGAATATTAATTCATTTTCAAACTTTTTTCTCGTCTGCATCATTCATTTGTCGATGCACAATTCTGAAGAATGTGTATTTTTGCAGCTTCAAACAATTTCTTATGAAAAAACGCACATTCTTTATGCTTATCCTCGCGGCCGCCATGCTGTTCGGCTGCCAGAAGCCCAAGGCCATCGTCGTGATTCCCGAACCGGTGGAGGTCACCCCGAAGGCGGGGCAGTTCACCATCGACCAAAAAACGATGCTCTGCTTCGGGAACCTTGGCGCAGAATCGTCGGAGACCTCCAAGATGATCCGCGACCTTTACGAGAACTACTTCAAACTGCGTCCCAACCTCGGCGACGCGGAGAGTGCGAAGAAGCACTCCATCCTCTTCTCTATCAGCGAGAAGGAGATCAAAGGAATTGGCGACGAGGGCTACGTGCTCACCGTGAAGCCCAATCGCATCGTGGCGGAGGCCAACACCACCGCCGGCCTCTTCTACGCCATGCAGACGCTGATGCAGATGGCCGGTGCCGACAAGCTGGCCGACAACAAGACCTTCGCCGTGCCCTGCGGCGTCATCACCGACTACCCGCGCTTCGGCTACCGCGGCGCCCATCTCGACGTGTCGCGTCACTTCTTCGACACCGCCTTCGTGAAGAAGTACATCGACATGCTGGCGTTCTTCAAGATCAACAAGTTCCACTGGCACCTCACCGACGACCACGGCTGGCGCATCCAAATCGACCGTTACCCTGAGCTCACCCGCGTGGGCGCGTGGCGGCCCGAACGCACCTCCTGGGACACGCTGCACCCGGTGATGCCTGACGAGCCCATGACCTACGGCGGCTTCTACACCAAGGAGCAGGTCCGCGACATCGTGCGCTACGCCGCCGCCCGCCACATCGATATCATCCCCGAAATCGAAATCCCCGGCCATTGCAGCGCCATCCTCGCCGCCTATCCGCAGTATGCCTGCGACGACTATCCCTACACCGTGGCCGTGGGTCCCTACTGGCCGCCCAAAGCCATCATGTGTGCCGGCAACGACGGTGTGCTCACCTTCTACAAGAACGTCCTCACCGAAGTGGCCGAGCTGTTCCCCTACCCGCTCATCCACATCGGCGGCGACGAAGCCTTCAACGACAATTGGCAGGTCTGCCCGAAATGCCAGCAACGCATCCAGGACAAGGGGCTCAAGAACGAATTCGAGCTCCAGCAGTGGCTGATGAACCAAATCGAGCACCACTTGGATTCCCTCGGCAAGAAGGCCATCATCTGGGACGACATCGTATCTGACGACATGGTGAACACCTCCACCATCATGTGCTGGCAGGGCCTCGATGTGGCGAAGACCGCCGCCAAGCATGGCAACGACGTCATTATGTGCCCCACCACGCACTGCTACTTCAACTACTACCAGAGCAAGGACAAGGACGAGCGTCTCTGCATGGAGGGGTACGTCTCCTTAGGCAAGGCCTACTCTTTCGACCCGATGCCGGAGGGCTTGAGCGAGACACAACAGAAGCACATCCTCGGCGGACAGTGCAACCTCTGGACCGAATTCGTGAACGACCCAGAAACGGCCGAATACATGATCATGCCGCGACTGTTCGCCCTTTCTGAGTGCGTTTGGAGCCCGAAAGAGAAGAAGGATCCGAAGAAATTCGCCACCAAGGTCGAATTCGAGCGCAATTTGATGAAAAAGTTAGGGTATAGACCGTCGAACAGAACGGTGATGGAGTTGGATTAATTCATAATGCATAATTCATAATTCATAATGCATAATGATTGGGGCTGTCCGGTGGGGCGGCCTCTTTTTTTTGCGAAAATGCCATACGTAAATTAACTAATGTTAGTTAAAATTTAATTCAATTATTTTCAACTATCTAATTATCAGCAATAAAAAAAATTCTACCAAGTCATTGGCATACATAAAAAAAATATTATATCTTTGCAGCATCATTTTTATAAACAAAAAGAATCAAGAATCATGGAAAAGAAAGATCCCATTGAAGAAGCCCGAAGGTATGTGGCAAACGCGAAAGAGATTATCAAGAATGCGAACTATGACCCTGAAACAAAGTCATACGAAGACCGCAAATACATCAAGGCGGCAGGC
>JAFXPL010000098.1 GCA_017527945.1 Bacteroidales bacterium
CGCAACGAGATTCTGGCCCGTCAGTTCATCTTCCGCATGAGGGAGTTCGAGCAGATGGAGATGCAGTTCTTCGTGAAACCCGGCGAGGAGCTCAAGTGGTTCGACTATTGGAAACAAACCCGCCTGCAGTGGCACACGGAGTTAGGCATTCCCGCCGAGAACTACCGTTTCCACGACCACGAAAAGCTGGCCCACTACGCCAACGCCGCCACCGACATCGAGTTCAAGTTCCCGTTCGGCTTCAAGGAGCTGGAGGGTATCCATTCCCGCACCAACTTCGACCTCTCGCAGCATGAGAAGTATTCCGGCAAGAAGCTGCGCTATTTCGACCCTGAGCTCAACGACAGCTACGTGCCGTACGTCATCGAGACCTCCATCGGCGTCGATCGCATGTTCTTGGCAGTGTTCAGCCACGCCTACACCGAGGAGAAGCTGGAAGACGGTTCCACGCGCACGGTGCTGCGCCTGTCTGCCAAGCTCGCCCCCTACAAGGTGGCCGTGCTGCCGCTGGTGAAGAAGGACGGGCTGCCCGAAATCGGCCAAGAGATCTTCGACATGCTCAAGAAGGACTTCATGGTGCAGTACGAGGACAAGGACGCCATCGGCCGCCGCTACCGCCGCCAAGACGCCGTGGGCACGCCGTTCTGTGTCACCATCGACAACCAGACCAAGGAGGACGGCACGGTGACCGTGCGCGAGCGCGACACCATGGCGCAGTATCGCCTGCCCATCGCCGACCTGACCGTGGAGCTGCTGAAGAAACTACGTTGATTTTCACAGTTAGGCTGTTACAACATAACTGTCGGGCTGTCGCAATGCGGCAGCCCTTTGTTGTCTTGCGAAATGAAAACAAATAAAATTGCGTTCGGGTGGCTATATGTTACAGAAATTCGTATTTTTGCCATTTGATTTTAAAATAGGAAAATTGTATATGATGAAAAAATACACCCTTCTTTTGGTCATGGTTTTGACCGTTTTTGGGGCTTATGCCCAGGGACTCAAGGCCTTCATCAGCCATAAGGCCTTTTGCACCAAGAATTTGCAGCCTTATATCGAATTTACGTTCATTGTGGGCGGAAATACGGTCCAGTACGCCTTGAACGATCAGGGAAAATACGAGGCCGACGTGGAAATCCAGGTCGATATGATGCAGTCCGACACTTTGGTGAAGCGGCTGCACTATATCCTCAACAGCGACCTTTTCGAGGACTCCACGCGGGCGGGCAAGCCTGATTTCGCCGACGTGCAGAACGTCCCGGTGCCGCAGGGCGAGTATTTCCTCTATTTTTACATGAAGGACCTGCACGGCGACACGAACAAGCTGGCCTATATCGACAAAATCACGCTCGATTTCCCGGCCGACCGCATCTCCACGTCCAAAATTTCGCTCTACCGCTCGATGGAGCGCGCCCGCAGTCAGGAAATCTTCACCAAATACGGCTACAATCTGCTGCCTCTCTATTCCGGTTTCGTGCCGGAATCGCAATACACGCTTCCGTTTTCCGTGGAAGTCTATAACACTCCTAAGATATTGAAAGACGGAAAGTTGAAGGCGAAATGCTATATCGAACATGCGGAGTCACGACTGGTTGCCGATCCTCTCAACATGTTGTCGCTCGACCTGCCGGTGCAGGATGTGGTGCTGGTGCTCAACGCGTTCAACATCTTCAACCTGCCCTCGGGCAACTATTTCGCCGTGATGGAGCTCAAAGACTCCCGCGATAGTCTGCTCCTCGTTGACAAGGTCTTCTTCCAGCGGAGCAACCCGTCGGTGCACCTGAACCTCGAAGACTACAAGCAGACGAGCATCAGCGGCACGTTCGTGGAGTTTGATACGAATCGTAAAGAACTGATAGACAAAGTAAAATGCCTGTTCCCGATCAGTAACTACGCCGAGCGGGAGTTTTATGAGAACCGCATGAAGACTGTCCCCACCGAACAGCTGCAACAGTTCTTCTACAGTTTCTGGCTGAAACGGAATCCGTCGAACCCGGAGGCGGAGTGGCAGAAATACAAGAAGCAGGTTGACGAGGTGGAGAAACTCTACGGCAGCAAGCAGGTGCGCGGCTACCTTACCGACAGAGGGCGTGTCTATCTGCAATACGGCAAGCCCAATGAAATCATGGAACAGCCCTCCGACCCGGTGACGCTGCCCTACGAGATTTGGCATTATTACTATCTGAACAACCAGTCGAACGTGAAGTTCGTCTTCTACGACCCTGTGCTTACGGGCAAGGACTACGAACTGCTGCATTCCAACCTTTACGGCGAGACGCAGAATCCGAACTGGAAAATGTTCCTGGTTCGCAACATCGAGACGCAGCGGGATGTTTATAACACCAACCCGGTCGATTACTGGGGCAACGAAATGGATAACTACTGGAAATACCACTGATTGCCGTTCGGTATGAAACGTTTCCTCGACATTGTTTTCTCCCTGCTGGTGTTGCTGGTCGGCCTGCCGTTCGGCTTGGTTATCGCGTTGCTGATTGTGGTTGACTCGCGCGGCTCGGTCTTTTATCGGCAAAGCAGGGTGGGGCGAAACAATATTGATTTCCAGCTGTTTAAGTTCCGGACGATGTGCGTGGGCGCGGACCGGGGCAGCTTGATTACCGTGGGGGACGACGACGCGCGAATCACGAAGGTCGGCGCCTTTCTGCGGAAATACAAAATCGACGAGTTCCCGCAGTTCCTGAACATCCTGCGGGGGGAGATGAGCGTCGTGGGGCCGAGACCCGAGGTGCGGAAATACGTTGAGATGTACACGCCTGAGCAGATGCGCGTGCTGAGCGTGCGCCCGGGACTCACCGACTACGCCTCCATCCGCTACGTCGATGAGAACGCGCTGCTGGCCAAGTCCGACGACCCGGAAAGGACCTATATTGAGGAAGTGATGCCGGACAAGCTCAAGTTGAACCTGCAGTATATCGACGAGCAGTCCTTGTGGGTGGATGCGAGGATTGTGTTGAAGACGTTGGGCGCGATAGTACGTTGACTTAGACTTAGACTTAAACTTAGACTTAAACTTAGACTTAAACTTAGACTTAAACTTAAACTTAGACTTAAATAATCATTAACCGTTAAGAATATGAAAAGCAACGAACACGGACTTTACATTGCGCACTGCGACGAGGGTGCGCTTTCGATTCAGGGGAAAATGGCCAACAGGCACGGCTTGATCGCCGGCGCCACGGGCACGGGCAAGACGGTCAGCCTGCAGGTTTTGGCCGAGACTTTCAGCCAGGCGGGGGTGCCCTGCTTCATGGCCGACATGAAGGGCGACCTTTCCGGCATCAGCCAGCCCGGCAAGCTGAGCGGTTTCATCGAGAAACGGCTGCCGGAGTTCGGCATCGGGACCCCGGAGTTCCAGGCCTGCCCGGTGCGCTTCTACGATGTCTTCGGCGAGCAGGGCCATCCCATCCGCGCCACCGTCTCCCAGATGGGACCGCAACTCCTTTCCCGCCTGCTCGGACTCAACGACACGCAGGACGGCGTGCTCAACATCGTCTTCCGCATCGCCGACGAGCGCGGGCTGATGATCATCGACATGAAGGACCTGCGGGCCATGCTCGACTATGTGGCCAAGCACGCCAAGGAATACTCCACCCAGTACGGCAACATCTCCACGGCCTCCGTGGGGGCCATCCAGCGCGCGCTGCTGCAGCTGGAGGCGCAAGGGGCCGACAAGTTCCTCGGGGAGCCGAGCTTCGACATCTACGACCTGATCCAGACCGAGAACGGCAAGGGCGTGATGAGCGTGCTCGCCGCCGACAAGCTGATGCTGCAGCCCAAGCTCTACAGCACCTTCCTGCTGTGGCTGCTTTCCGAGCTCTATTCCACGCTGCCCGAAGTCGGCGACCTGGAACTGCCGAAGCTGGTCTTCTTCTTCGACGAGGCGCACACCCTTTTCCAGGACACCTCCAAGGCCCTGGTCGATAAGATCGAGCAGGTGATCCGCCTGATTCGCAGCAAGGGCGTGGGCGTCTTTTTCATCACGCAGTACCCCAACGACATCCCCGACAGCATTCTCGGGCAGCTCGGCAACCGCATCCAGCACGCCCTTCGCGCCTACACGCCCAAGGACCAGAAGGCCGTTCGCGCCGCCGCCGACACGTTCCGCGCCAACCCGGCCTTCAAGACCGACGAGGCCATCATGAACTTGGAGACGGGCGAGGCGTTGGTGAGCTTCCTCGACGAGAAGGGTGCCCCCGGTGTCGTGCAGCGGGCCAAGATTCTCTTCCCCTTGTCGCAGATCGGCGCCATCACCGAAGGCCAGCGGCTCGACATCATCAAGCAGAGCCGCGTTTATGGCAAGTACGACACCCCCGTCGATAACGAGAGTGCTTTCGAGGTCCTGATCAAGGAAGCGGAGGAGGCGTTGGCGGTGCAGGAGGCGGAGAAAGCCGAGATGGAGGCTGCCAAGGAGGAGGCAAAGGCGGAGAAAGAGGGCAAGAGTTCCAAGAAGCAAGGTGTTTTGGGCAAAGTGCTCAAGGCCATCATCACTGCCATCACCGGCACCGTGGCCACCGCTGCCGGCACGGCCATCAGCAACAAGGTGACCGGCAAAAAGTCCAAGTCGAAGACCTCCACCACCGAGCGGGTCATCAAGAACACCACTTCTGCCGCCACGCGCACCATCACGCGCGAAATCTCGCGGGACATCCTGGGAAATATCTTGAAATAGTTAGCAGTCTGTTGTTTGTTTTGACAAAATCATTATTTATTGAAAAACAATTCCTTAAACAGCCTCGAAGAGGCTGAACGCATGCAGTGCAATTAACCCCACACAAGCGCAGCGCAGTGTGGGGCCTGCAGCCACACAAGTGCAGCGCAGTGTGGGGAAAAAAGACGAAAAAAATGAGAAAAGTATTAGTCATATATACCGGCGGGACCATCGGCATGATGATGGATCCCGAGACCAAATCCCTGGTGCCCTTCGAGTTCAAGGACATCCACCAGCAGCTGCCGATGCTGTCGCTGCTGGACACGGAGCTGACCTTCGAGTCGTTGCTCCCGTTGATCGACTCCTCCGACACAAACCCGGACTTCTGGATCCGTTTGGCGAAAGTGATAGGGGAGAACTACGACCATTTTGACGGCTTCGTGGTGTTGCACGGCACCGACACGATGGCCTACACGGCGTCGGCACTGAGTTTCCTGTTGGAGAACCTCGCCAAACCGGTGATTCTCACGGGCTCGCAACTGCCCTTGGGTGTCATCCGCACCGACGGCCGTCGCAACATCTTGAACGCCATTGAGTTCGCGTCTGCCGAACAGGACGGGATACCGCTTATCCGCGAGGTGTGCGTCTATTTCCAGAACGCACTCTACCGAGGCAACCGCACCTACAAGGACGATGCCGCGCGGTTCAACGCCTTCTATTCGCCCAACTACCCCAAGCTCGCCGATGTGAACACCTTCATCAACTACCATAAACGCTACCTCTTCATCCCGAACAGCAAAAACCCGCTCATCGTGCACGACAAGATGGACAACAATGTGGCGGTGCTGAAAATCTTCCCTGGCATCAGCGAAAAGTTGTTGGAGAATGTCTTCCAGACGGAGGGGCTTCGCGCGGTCATCATGGAGACCTTCGGGGTGGGCAACGCCCCGACCAATCCGGCCTTTTTGAACGTCTTGCAAAAGGCTGTACAGCAGGGAATCGTCATCGTGAATGTCACCCAGTGCAAGGGTGGCGGCGGCGTGGTGATGGGCCGTTATCTGACCGGAAAGACCCTCTCCGACATCGGGGTCATCAGCGGTCACGACATGACCACCGAGGCGGCCGTCACCAAGTTGATGTACCTGCTCGGCACCTTCAGCGACGTGAAGAAGGTGAAGCAGGCCATGGAAGTGCCCTTGCGCGGGGAGCTGACGATTGAAGGGGACGTGATGGGAGAGTAGCGCATTCTAAACTTCTAAACACACTAAACACACTAAACTTCATCAACAAACGCCACTCAAAAATCGGCACAAAAGCACCACAAGCCTGCCTGCGGTAGTCGGCGTAGCATAACTTTTTTTTTGTATATTTGCCGCCGTTTTTTTTCGAGAATCTAATATTGAAAAAATGAAGAAAATATCCCTCTTTTTGCTGTTAATCAGCATGATATGTGGCCCTGTCGTTGCGCAGCGCGTCACAGAGAGCCAGGCACTGCAGGTGTGCCGGCGTTTTGTGTCGGAAAAGTCTCCGACGGTGAATGTGTCGGACATCAAGCTGGCTGAAGTCCACACCCAGGCCAGCGGCGAGGCGGCTCTCTACCGTTTCCAGCTTCCGGGGACCGGCTTCGTGGTGGTTTCGGCCTCCATGACCACGCCGCCGGTGCTGGCCTACACTTTCGACCAAAACTTCGAGATGATTCCGCCGGTGCGCGACCTCTTCCACCTCTACAAAGGTGAGATGGCCTACGCCGAGAAGATGGGCTGGGACGCCAAGCCGGAGGCCGCGGCCGCATGGAAACGCTACCTCGCCGAGGATTTCACCCCGAGGGCGGACAAGGGCGGTGCCACGGTCGGCCCGCTACTGACCACCACTTGGGACCAGAGCCGCTACTACAACACCTACTGCCCGTGGGACCCCAGCTCGGGTCCGGGGTACGACTACCGCGTGCCGAACGGCTGCGTGGCACTGGCCTGCGCACAGATCATGAACTACCACCGCTTCCCTGACAGGGGCATCGGCTCCACGTCCTACATCCCGCAGGGCTACCCCCGGCAGACGGTCAACTTCTACCAGCACACCTACCACTATGACGCCATGACCAACCACCCGACCTCGTATGCCAACGAAATCGCCAAGCTGGCTTACCATTTCGGCGTGGCCATCCAGATGAACTATAACGCCGACGGATCGGGTGCCAACACCACGCAGGCGAAAAACAAACTGCACCAGACTTTCCGTTTCGACCCGGCCATCACGTCTTACTACCGCGACCTGTACCAGGACTCCACCGTAACGGAGTTCTACGAGGTCCTCAAGAACGAAATTAACAACAAACGGGTGGTTTACTATTCCGGCTGCACCGAAACGTTCAGCTCCTGCCACGCATACGTGCTCGACGGCTACGACGAGGACAACCTCTTCCACCTGAACTACGGCTGGGGCGGCGCCTCCAACGCTTTCTACGCCATCGACAATTTTGTGGCCGGCCCGATGCATTTCGACTACGGATCCGAAACGGTGGTGAACATCAAGCCCTCGCTGAACATCGAACCGTCCTACTGCCAGGGACACCAACGCAATACTGCCAGCTTCGGCTACGTGTCGGACGGCTCGCAGACGACCCGTCCTTACCAGTCGAACCCCGACTGCTCCTGGATGGTGGCCGCTCAGGGTGCCTACCGCTACACGTTCAGATTCGACCGCCTCGACCTTAACGACGGCGACTACGTGACCATCTACAACGGCCCGACGACCGAAAGCGGCGTGAAGGTCTCCCTCACCGGCAGCGAAGTCCCGGGACAGGACTTTACGGTGGATGCTGACAGCGTCCTGATTACCTTCACGGGCAACTCGAACAACACCGAGCATTACGGATTCCTGATTTCCTACTCCTCGTCGCTGCCCGCGCGCACCTGCGACGAGGTCTCCAATATGCCCGGCGTCTATAGCGCCACGCTCTCCGACGGTTCCCAAGATGGCGAGAAATACCTGCCCCAAACCAACTGCACGTGGAACATCACCCACAACGCCGTTTCAGGCTATGCCTTCGCCTTCCCGAAGTTCGAACTCGGTTACGGCGATTTCGTGGACATTTTCAACGCCTCCACGACGCCCCCGACCCTCTATCAACGCTTCGACATCTACAACATGCCGAACGGAGTCTATAATGTGAACTTCAAGCGCATGCGTGTGAACTTCGTGAGCGACAACTGGGACCAGTCCGAGGGCTTCAAGATGGACTTCTACGCCATTGCCTCCGTGGAGGACTACAACGGCATCGAGGAGCTGATCGTCTATCCGAATCCCGCCACCGACCGCCTGACGGTCGAGTTCTCCCTGCCTCAAGCGGAAAAAATCGACATTCGTCTGACGGACCTCGCGGGCAAGGTGCTGCGCCAAAATGCGGTTGATGGCATCGACGGCGCCAACCAGACGCGCATCAGCCTCGACGGTGTCGCCAAGGGACTCTATCTGTTGGAAGTCGCCACGCCAAGCGGCAAGTCCGTGCGCAAAGTGACCGTCCAATAGCCGAAAATAACGCGATAGATGGGCAAACGTGTACTTATAGCCATGAGCGGCGGCATTGACAGCAGTGTCGCCGCCATGTTGTTGATGGAGCAGGGCTACGAGCTGGTCGGCGTGACCTTCCGCACCTTCGACTCCATCACGGAGAGCTGCATGGCCCGCGAGAAGGGCTGCTGCTCGGTGGATGCCATCTTCGAGGCGAAGCATCTGGCTGAGAAGCTCGGCTTCGAGCACCATATCCTTGATGTCCGCGACCTCTTCCGCAGGACGGTCATCCAAGATTTCATCGACCAGTACCTGCAATGCCGGACGCCGAACCCCTGCGTACTCTGCAATCCCGTCATCAAGTGGGGTAGGGTGCTGGAGCTGGCCGACGAGCTGGGCTGCGACTACATCGCGACCGGTCATTATGCCCGTATCGCGCAAGATGGTAACCGTTTTTACCTCCAGAAAGGCGTTGACACCCAGAAAGACCAGACCTATTTCCTGTGGAAGTTGACCTCCGAAATGTTGCAGCGGACGTTGTTCCCGTTGGGCGGCCTCACCAAGCAGGAGGTGCGGCAGATTGCGGCGGCACACGGTTTCGTGAAGCTGTCGCAGAAGAAGGAGAGCGAGGAGATCTGCTTCGTGACCGATGACGACTACCGCCATTTTCTGCAAGATGAAGTACCTGATTTGCAGGAGCGTATGCCCGCCGGGGAGTTCGTGACCACCGATGGAAAGGTGGTGGGGAAGCATCAAGGACTGTACAATTACACGGTGGGACAGCGCAAGGGCTTGGGCATCGCGTTGGGTGAGCCCGCGTATGTGGTGGCCCTGCAGCCCGACACGAACCGCGTGGTTTTGGGCAAACGGGAAGATCTGCAGCACAGTCGCTGCATCGTATCCGGCCTTAATATGACGAAATACGCTGATTTTGAGGACGGGATGACGGTGACCTGCCGTTCACGCTACCGCAGTGCGGGCACGCCGGCCACGCTCCGCCGTTTGGACGACACTTCCTTGGAAGTCCTGTTTGAGGAACCCGTTTTCGCCGTCACGCCCGGACAGAGCGCCGTCTTCTACGAAGGCGACGACCTTGTGGGTGGCGGAATCATCGAATCATAACCCGCAGTCATGGCCGAATCCCCGCTTTCCCTCAACGCATTAGAATACACTTTTCGGCAGCTGCTGAAGGTCGCCTTCCCGCAGCTGAAAAACGAGCCTTTTCGTGTTGAGAAAGGCGATGGTACTATCACGGTTTTTGTGAAAGAGGTCAGGCTCGTCCTGTATGCGATGAACCAGAAGGAATTTGACTTTTTCATTAAAGGACAATGGTGGCCCTTTTTGATGTTGGACAATGCCAAGCGGACGCAAAAAATCCCCATGGTTTTTGATGATGATGGCGTTGATAATGGCGTGGTCTATTCGGAAACAGATAGTTCCATACAGATTCCATACGATATCCTCACGCCGTCATTTGTGCTGCTTTCGCGTTACGAGGAGTTTCAATCCCAGCGTCAGGATGCGCATGGCCGCTATCCCTTTAACTGCAGTCTGGCTGAGAAATACGACATGGTGGAGATCCCGTTGGTTGATGAGTACGCGATGCTGCTCCGATATTGGCTGTGTCTCTATTTTCCGTATATTTTCGATGCCGCTCCCCGCACGCCGCGCATCGTGCCCACGCACGACATCGACATCCTGTACCGTTTCACCGGACGTTTCCAGGCAATGAAATCCATTTTCGGACGGGATTTGTTGATTAACAGAAGTCTTTCGATGGTGTGGAAATCCATTAAGTCGTATAGAAACTGGAAAATACGTCCCTCCTTGGATCCTTACGTGGAAGCGATTGATGAGTTTTTGGCTCAGGAAGAGAAACGAAAACTGTCTTCGATATTCTTTTTCAAGGCGACGGAAAAGGGTCATCCGGATGCCACGTATGATGTGCAAGATCCCATCCTTCATGAGATTATCCGGGTTATCATGGCCCCCGGTTATCATCAAATCGGCCTTCACGGAAGCTATCCTTCCGCAAATGATCTCCAATGTCTCCAAAAAGAGAAACAGAATCTCAGCAAGCTTTGCGACGAGGAGGTTCGTATCTCCCGCCAGCACTATCTCCGTACCTTTTTCGCGGATGATCCCAACTCGTTGGATTTGTGGCGAAATGCTGGCATCACCGACGACTACACCCTCGGGTTCGCAGAACGCTGCGGTTTCCGCTGCGGCACCTGCCACCCGTACCCGCTCTACGACGTGCGCCACGACCGCGTGACCGGCATCATCGAACACCCGCTCATCGTCATGGACGGCACCCTGTTCGACTACATGAAACTCTCCGTCGAGGATGCCCGCGCCCTGACGCAACGGCTGAAACAACGCTGCTTCGATGTTGAGGGCGATTTCGTGATCTTATGGCACAACCACGCCACCACACGGGAATTTGAACCATATTACCAGGAGGTGTATTTGCCGTTATTGAATGGTTAATGGTTATTGTTGAAAAATGAATTGCAATGCAATTGCAATGAATAAAACGAATGAAATGCAATGAACGAGCGATGAAAATAGTACATGTCATATCGGATGGAACGGACAGGGAACGGGTGGAGCGGTTGATTTGTTTTCTCCCGCAAAATTTTGAGCATCAGTTGATTACAGCGAATGAATTGGCTGAGGCAACCAAGGATGCGGATGCCGTGCATGCCCACCGGTGGTTCGGTTGCGGGGAGGCGGCGTGGCAGCGTGTCGCGGAGCAGGGCTCTCATGTCCCGTACGTGATGGACATTGTGCAGTCCGACCTGGCGGCCTACCGGAAACAGCCCTTTTTCCTCCACAAGCGAGCTCACCAGGTATTGGAGAGCGCTGAGCGGGTGATATTCACGACCCCCATGCAACAGGATTTCCTGTCAGAGCATCTGCCGGCTGCCATCGCCGACCATGCCTTCGCCCAGTCGTCGCTTCTGTATGAGACCCTACCGCCGTTTTGGTTAGACAATCTGCGCATCCATCCGCCAACGGCGTTGGTCCACATCAAATTATTGTACGTTGGGACAATAACGGCAGACAGTCGGTTGGATGTTTTGCTGCAGGCTGTCGAGCGGATTCGCCGCCGGAACTACGAGGTTTCGCTCACAATGGCGGAAGACAAGGTGGTAGAGGGCGGATTCAAGGCCAAAATGTTGCGTGAGGTCCAAAAAAACAGCTATTTGCGGTTTGAGGAGGCCAACACGGAAGGAAAGCGTTTGGAACTCTACCGCAACCACGACATATTGGTGCAGACCGATGCGGGCGTTACCTCCATTTTGCGTTACGCGGAGGCGCTCTCGCAGGGGCTGCCGTTGGTTTATGCGCGGGGCGGCATCTTTGACGGCGTTTTCAAAGAGGGTACGGCCGGCTATGCGGTGAACCCGAAAAGTGCTTCCGAATTGGCGGAAAAAATCCTCGCTATCAGCGAACTTTTTGGTACAATCGAACAGCATATCAGTCGGTTGCATCCGCTCGGTCTATTCGACGGACGGGAAGTGGCCGCGCATTGGGGGCATCTGTACGAGAATGTCGCCAAATTGCGCTGAAACGTCAGAGAATCTTTTTCAGAAATCGGTCGTATTTCTCTTCCACAGTGAGTTTGGCATATTCCCGCCAGCCCTCTGCAGGCTTCGTGCGGGCATAATCGAGGTCATTCTCGTGCGCGTAGGCCTCCATCTCAAAAGGGTTGGCATAGTAAGCAAACTGGGAGCCATAACGTAACGGCCTGTTTTTCAAGTAGAAATAAATGTAGCGGAGATAATAGCAGAGCCATGAATTGTGCGTGGAAACCGCCTGCTTCACATGAATCCATTCGTGGTGAAGCAGGATCTGGCCGCTGCGAGTTGTCTTTTGCGCTTCCCAAAGCCCGAAATTGCGCCGGTGGATGAGGATGCGCCCGAAAAAGGTGATGGCGAAATAGCCTTTCGGAGGAAGGAAACGGCTGGCACGGACGGTGATGCAGCTGTATTTGTCCGGACGTCTGACCATTTCGGCTAATTTTTCTTCACAATAGAGATGTAGGAGTAGATGGGGTAATGGTCGGAGACGGCGAGCTCCTTGCACACGGTGTATTGGAAGTCGTTGAACTGTTTGTCGTGGGCGATGTAGTCGATGCGGTAGGCGGGGAAGTTTCCGCCGATGTAGGTGGTTCCAGTGCCCTTGCCGCTGCCCCGGAAAGCGTCTTTCAGCCCCTGCATGAGCTTGCCGTAGCTGTAAGAGGCGGGCGAGTCGTTGAAGTCGCCGCAGAGAATGACCGGATAGGGGCATTCGCTGATATGCGTGTGGATGTTCTTGGCCTGGTGCTGTCGCAGTTCGTAAGCCGCTGAAATCTTCCTCGACAGCTTCTGTGCCTTGTTGTTGAAGGATGAGTCGTAGGATCCAGCCCAAATCGCTTTGCCGGTCTCGTAGTCCGCGCTGTCCAAGTGCATGGAGGCCAAGTGGATGTTATAGACCCGCAGCGTGTCGCCGTTGTAGCGAATGTCAACGTACATCGACTTGTTGCTGGACGACTCGGTGGTATCGACGATGCCGCCTCCTACAATCCGGTATTTGCTGAAGATAGCCATTCCAAACTGGTAGCCCAGCTTGTTCTTGTAGGGAAGCACCACCTTGTGGGTTCGCTCATTGTCCTTGACATTCAGCGCGTTGAGGATGGCTTCAGTGGAACGGAATCCGGTTTTGCCGTTCGGATCGTAACTGTATTCCTGGAGACAAAGGATGTCGGGCTTCTCGTTTTGCAAGAAATGAACCACCTGCCGGTTCAGCGACAACTGTTCATCGCTGTAGATGTTGAAAGCCTTGGCATTGTAGCTCATCACTTTCAGACAATTGACGCACACTTCGGGCTTTTCGATGCCGCGGAACTGAAAGTGCTTGTCTATATTATTGACATTCAGTATGATGACGAATGCCGGAACAATTGCCCAAGAGAAGTCCACCACCAACCAGATGGCAGTGAGAACAAAGTTGGCGATGAGCAGGTAGGGGAAGAAGAGGCCACAGTAGGCGATGATACTGGAGAGCGAAGGCGGGAGAAGTTTCGCCAGAAAGGAGAACAGAAGCCCTATGGCGGCCAGGACAGTGAGCACGATGAGTAGCAATTTGCCTGCTTTTTTCAGCAGGGCACCTCTTTTCTTCTTTGCCATGTCTTACTTTTGCGAATAGTGGAACAGGAAATCCTTCTCCTCGGCGGTCAGCGCGTCGTAACCGCTTTTGGAGATTTTGTCGAGAATCTCGTCGATGCGCTCCTTTTCCGCTTGGCGACGCGCGTTGAACTCCTCGTCGGAGAGCGGTCGTCCGCTTTCACGCGAGACGTAATACTTTGACTTTGAAGTATTTTCCCTCTTTTTGAACGGCCATTTCCACTCCCGGTTCCGACTGTCGCCGCCTCCGTTGAATTGGTAGTAGGTCTGTTGTTGGCCCTGACGCTCGTTGCGCCGCCAGAGCAAAATCAGCAGAATGCCGAAGACCATGCCGCCAAGATGCGCGAAGTGCGCCACGCCGTCGGCCGTGCCCATCACCCCGTACAGCAACTCGATGGCGCCGTAAATCAGAACAAACCACTTGGCTTTGATGGGCAGAAGGAAATAAACGTATATCAGGGAGTTGGGGAACATCATGCCGAAAGCCAACAGCACGCCATAGACCGCACCCGATGCGCCGATCAGTATGAATTGGTTCAAGTAGTTGTCGCGGAGGGACATGGTGGCGGTCACCAGTTCATTCAGCGAATCCGGATTTTGCTGCAAATAGTTGTAGTTGTTCAGCAGTGAACTCTTGATTTGTGCAATCTGGTTGTTTTCAACAAGATAGCGGTATGTCTCAGCCGATGGCGCGTCCAAGAACTGATTGAAGAGCGCCATCGTAGGGCCGATTTCCACAAAGGTGATCACATAGTGCGTGACGGCCGCTCCGATGCCGGTGATAAGGTAGTAAATCAGAAACTTTTTCGTACCCCACGCATTCTCCACGGCCGCTCCGAACATCCACAGGGCGAACATGTTGAAAAACAGGTGCATGAAGTTGCCGTGCATGAACATGTAAGTAATGAACTGCCACACGTGGAAGTCCGGCGCACCGAAGTAATGCAACCCTAACCACTGGTTCAGGTCGCAAATGCCTGACCGCAGGAACACAAAAGTGGCGAAATACAGTAACGTATTGATGATGAGAAGGTTCTTCACCCCTTTCGGCAGGATGTTGAACCCGCCCATGCTGATTTGTCCATTGTTCATATTATTGGGTTATTGGGGTAATGGGTTATTGGGTTATTAGGTTAAGTTCTTAGTTCTTAGCTCTTAGCTCTTAGTTATAGTCCTTAGTTATAGTCATAGTCATAGTTATAACTTTTTCGCGGGTGCAAAAATAGTAAAAAATATGGTTTTTTACGTTGGAAAAGGTTACTTTTGCCTTAAAATTCTGCTTTATGCGTTTTGATATACAACTTCCTGATTGTAAAAGCATTAGGATTCGAGAGATGGTGAAGTCGTTTGTGATGCGGAGAGCGTTGTTGCCGTTTTCCGACACCGATTGCCATGATGTCGGGGTGACGGGCCGCGCACTGCGCACAATCTTGGAGGCGACATCCTCGTCCAAAACCGGCCTTTGCACCGTGGATGTGGAGGACTGCGGGGCAGCCTACCGCTTTCTGATGCCCCTGCTCGCATTCACGCCCGGACAGTGGCTGCTCACCGGCACTTCGCGACTCCTGCAACGCCCGATTTCCCCGTTAGTGACTGCTCTTCAGGGGATTGGCGCTAACATTCGGCGGACGGAAAAAGGCTGGGAAGTGTCGGGACAGCCGCTGCATGCCGCTGTGCTGAAAATCGATTCCTCCCTCTCCTCGCAGATGGCCTCCGCCCTGGTGCTCTCCGCGCCGTTGCTCGGGCTCCGCACCTTGCATCTTGCCTCGACAGACATTCCCTCCCTCTCTTACCTGCGCATGACACTGGCCTGCACGCGCGATTATCCTGTGGAGGTCCCGGGCATTGAAGTTCCGGAAACGCCGGTGGGAGCCGTCGGCGACTGGAGTGCCGCATTGTTCTGGTTTGCGCACGCCTGTCTGCACCCTGGAAACGAATACTCTCTCCGCCCGCTGTCCGAAAAATCCATACAGCCAGATTCCGCTATCTTGAATTGGTTCAAAGATTTCGGTATATCTATTTCAAGTGATAATTCAAGTATGTTGATTCGCGCCAGCGCACAGCCGAGAACAGTTAAGCTTACATTAGAGATGCGCGACAATCTCGACACAGTGCCCGTGATGGCGGCTTTGGCGGCCTTGCTGCCCGCCGATGTCACGTTCCAGAATGTCGGGAACTTGCGCTACAAGGAATCGGACCGGCTGCATGCGTTAGTCACTCAACTTGCTCCGTTTGCGGAAATCAGGGTCGAGGGGTCGTCATTGCATGTAGTGGGGAAAGGATGCCGGCCTGGTGCTAATCCGTCTTTTGACACGTGCCACGACCACCGGTTGGCGATGGCTTTCCTGCTTTTCGGCTCGCAAGCCATGTTGAACGATGTGGAATGCCTGCGGAAGTCTTATCCTGCTTTGATGGAGACGTTACTCCTCGTTGAGCACGGGCTTGCCCCAGAAGCGGAGTAGCGCGATTTCGGCGAGGAAGCAGAGCAGGGCAAGGATCAGGAACCAGGGCCATAGGGCTCTCCCGTTCAGCCGGTCGCTCACGCTCTTGGCGATGTTCTTGGTGTCGGCGCTGGTGACCGAGAAGTGGTCGCCTAACTCGCCAGCCATCTTCTTCAGTTCGCTCTCGTCGTAGCAGGAGAGGTCCGACTCGCGTCGGCTCAGGTTGAAGGCCAGCGTGCCAAGAGGCTGATCGCCGCGCAGGAGGTCGTACCAGTCGCTCGAATGCGCCTGGTTATGGAAAAACAAAGCAGTTTCGTTACCTAATCGCCGCTGCTCAGGGATGAACTCCTCGTTGCCCTTGCGCGCCCGCAGCACGATGGCTTCGTCAGAGCGGTCGCTCGGTAATGTCACGCGCTGCATCTGATCGACCCCAATGATGTTGTAGAGCTTCTGCTGCGCCGCGTTCATGATGCCGATGTTGTGTAACGGCACGAAAAAGAGCGCGTGCCGGTGGGCGTTGCCCCAGTCGTCGCTCAACGCTACAGAAGACAGTATAACTTTCCCGTTCTCAACAGAATAGGCGACGAGCAGGGGGGAGTTGTCCTCCAAGGCCATGATCAGCTCGCTGCCATTCGAGCCGCCCGCAATACTGTAGTGCTGGATGGTCTGCGGCATGTCGATGCGGGCATCCTGCGTCTCGATTGCCCCCTTGAAGTAGATGCTTTCAGTGTTCAGCATCTTGCATTTCAAGGCGTTCTTCACGATGTTGCCGTAATGCGCCGCCCCGAGGTTCTGCAAAAGGCTGTTCAAGCTGTTGTCAGCCTTGGCAGAAGGGAACACCAGAAGGGTTCCGCCAGCCTTCACGAACTTGGACGGCTCGTCGCCCAGTCCGGACGAGACGCTCGGCACTTCGCTGAGCACCACCACGTCGCTTTCGCGCAGCGCCGTGTAGTTGATTTGTTGGTAGCTCATCTGCTGGAATGTGAACACGGAGTCCTTGCCGTAGAGCGCGGTCAGGAAGCGGTTGGGCTCTTTGTCGTAAATAACAGACACAGAGCTGTTTTCGGTCACATTATAGGTGAAATAGAGGTCGTTGTCGAAAGTGATCGGCGCATCTTCGACACTCACTTTCCCACTGTTGGCCCCAGGCTCGTCAATGCGGTAGGTCAGGTGGCAGTCGGTAAAGCTCCCCGGGGCGATGTCGATAGCGGCAATAGCCTTTTGTTTTTCGTTAACATGCAGTTTCACAGGCACTTTCTGCACCTCTTCCGACCCATAGTTGTGGATACGGGCAACAAGGGTGACGGTGTTGTCGAGCTTGAACACCGGGCTCAGGAACCAGCAACTGTCGATGCCCACGTTGGCGGGTTGTTCGGCAGGCGTGGGAATGAGTCCGACATGCGTCGAGGAGTCGCCGCGCAGTGCGCTCATGTCGAAGTTGTTCTTCTGGAAGTCAGAGATGTAGTATCGGATGACGTTCTCCTTGCCAGACGACTGTAGCGTGTGTCCTTCAAATGCGCGTATCTCCTTGAACGTATGGCTGTTCGGGGAGACAGCGATGCGGTCGAGCATCTCCAAAACCTGGTCTTTGTTGAGCAGGTGCGACTCCTCGCCGGTGAAGTCCTGCGTGGTGAGCACGAACTCGTCGGAGAAGTCGAAGGCCTGCACGATGCCCTTGGCGGCATCGACGGCGTCGTAGAGGCGGGAACCGTTCCGGCTCTCGCTCTCCATGGAGTAGGAATTGTCCACGAATATGGAGACCACGTTGCCTTTCTTGGCCGACTTGCTGCCGCTGCGCAAGAAGGGCTGCGCACACGCGAGCACGAGGCAGGCAATACCTAAAACTCTGAGCAATAACACAATAAGCTGCTGTATCTGGGAGGCGCGTTTCGTCTTCTTCTGGATGTCCTCCAACATTTTCACGTTGGAGAAATAGACGGTCTTGTATCTTCTGAAATTAAAAAGATGTATGATAATCGGGACCAGGACGGCCGCGAGTCCGATGAGCATCAGCGGGTTGGTGAATGACATATTTCCTTACTGTTTTGATTCTTTTTTTTCGGGCGGCAAAAATACGAAATTTCGCGGGTGTTTTGCCCCGTACATGTTTTAAATTTGTATATTTGCGCCCTTAAAATCATCGCTATGAGCAGAGGCTTTGTAAAAGAAGGCGACCAGGAGGAGGTCCCATTAGTGACACCGAGAGCGTTTCTTCCAGCGGGGGTGGAGAATTTCGTCACTTCCGCCGGTTTGGAGGCGCTGAAGTCGGAACGCGAGGAAATCCTGCAGGAGCGCAAACAGTACGAAGGGGTTGACAACAACGATGCCCGGGTGAACAACAACTACCTGACGGCCAAGCTCCGGCAGTTGGAGGAACGTATCCGCACCGCCCGTGTGCTCGATTATGACCCGCAAAGACAGCAAGATGTCGCTTTCGGAGCGACTATCGAGTTTAAAAATCTGAAAAACAATCAAGTAGCAAAATATCAAATTGTCGGGGTGGATGAAGCGAACATCATGCAGGGGAAGATTTCGTTCCTGTCTCCGTTGAGCAAAGTGCTGATGAACAAGCGGGTAGGGGAAGTGGTGACGTTCAATACCCCACAGGGAGAGGTGCGCATGGAGATTTTGGCGATTCGTTGAAGAACCCTCGCCTACAAGAATTTCACAATTCGCTCCAAAAACTCCGCATCCGTGCGGTCGAAAGTGCGAAGACGGTCGCTGTCGATGTCGAGGACGGCGATGATTTCGCTGTTCTGGAAGACGGGGACCACGATTTCGCTTTTGGAGGCGGATGAGCAGGCGATGTGTCCGGGGAACTGCTCCACATCCTCTACTACCACGGTGCGCTGTTCCTTCCAGGCGGTGCCGCACACTCCGCGCCCGTAGCCGATGCGCGTGCAGGCGAGCGGCCCCTGGAACGGTCCGAGCAGCAGCTCGTTCCCTTGCACGCGGTAGAACCCCGTCCACCAGAATCCGAACGTCTCATGCAGCATCGCCGCCATGTTCGCCATGTTCGCAATGAGATCCACCTCTTTGTCCATCACCGCCTCGATCTGCGGGAGAAGGCTTTCGTATTTTTCTTTCTTGTTCATATAGTTATAGTTATAGTCATTTGTCATAGTTATAGTCATTCGTCATAGTCATTCGCTGCCCCCCAGGGCTCGCTTCGCTCACCCTGGGTTGACATAGGTCGGGCTTTCAGCCCTTTTTGGAATTTGGGGGTTTGGGGACATTATTTGTATAGGAATCGTTTGATGGAGCGTTTCGGGGTCTTCTCGAATTCGTCTTTTTTCAGCTCTATCTTGAAGATTTGGGCGTATTTGGGGAGTTTTTCGTTGAGCTTCTGGAGGTTTTCCTTCATGAGCTCGGGAATGGTCTGCCGGAAGCGGAGTTCGCCCTCGTAGTCGGGGAAGACCAGCGCGATGAGCTTGCCTTCGCGTTCGACCACCACGGATTCGACCACGCCTTCCATGTCGTTGAGCTTGCCCTCGATCTCTTCGGGGTAGATGTTCTGCCCGGAGGCGCCGAGAATCATGGTCTTGCTGCGCCCTTTGATGAAGATGTTCTGGTCTTTGTCGATGAGCCCGAGGTCGCCGGTGCGCATCCAGCCGTCGTCGGTGAAGGTGGCGCGGGTGGCCTCCTCGTTCTTGTAGTATCCCTTCATGACGTGCTCGCCGCGCACGAGAATCTCGCCGACCTCACTATAGGGATCTTTGGAGTCGATGCGGATTTCGTTGCCGGGGAGGATGTGGCCGCCGGAGCGGGGCACGAACTCGTGGACGTAGCAGCCGCCGATGAGCGGGCCGCACTCGGTCATGCCGTAGCCCACAATGAGCGGAAACTTGATGTGCATCAGCAGGTCCTCCACCTCCGGATTGAGGGCCGCGCCCCCCACAATGAAGTACTTGAGCTGTCCGCCGAAAGCCTTCATCAGCTTCTTGCGCACGGTTTTGACGGCCATCTTGCGCAGCACCGGAATCTTGAGCAACCGCTGCACAGACGGTTTCTCTAAGATGGGCAGCACGGCGCGCTTGCAGATTTTCTCGATGACCAACGGTACCGTGACGATGATATACGGATGCACGTCGGCGAAAGCTTTCATCAGCAGGGTGGGGGTGGGCGACTTAGTGAGGAAGTGGATGTGACAGCCGGAGGCCAACGGGTAGAGGAACTCGGCGAGCTGGCCGTACATGTGTGCCAAAGGCAACATGGAGACCACGTTCTGGCGGCCGCCCGGAGGCAGGAACTGCAGCCCCGTGCCGATGTTGGCCGACACATTTCGGTAGGTGAGCATCACGCCCTTGGGCGAACCCGTGGAGCCGGAAGTGTAGTTGATGAGAAGCAGGTCGTCGAGGTCGCGCACCGTGAAGAAGTGGCTGCTTTTCGGCACGGACGGGCTCTCTTGCGGGAAAGCGACCTCCTTTCGCTTGGTGGCGATGATGGAAAAGTCGGTGAGCGAGAGGATTGCATCCAAGTTCGGCATGTGGTCGGCCCGCATGTTCTTCCAGAGGTACGGACCGACAATCAGCATCCGAGAGTCGGAGTGGTTGATGAGCTGCTCAATGTCCTCGCCGGAGAACTCGTGGAGCACCGACACGATGACCGCACCGTAGGAGGCGATGGCCAAGTAGGCGACGGCCCAGTTGGCGCAGTTGCGGCCGCAGAGCGCGATTTTGTCGCCCTGCCGAATGCCCATGTCCTTGAAAAAGTCTCGAAGCGCGGCCACCTTTTCTGCTACTCCCCGGAAAGTGTAACTGTCCGTCCCATTGTAGTCCGTCAAGGCCGGCTCTTCCCAATACTTAGGAAATATTTCGTTGTAATATTCAAATAAATGCTTCGTCATTTTATTGATTGTCAAATTGTTATATCGATTCTTGACCGATGGACAACTTTCGGCAAAAATAGCAAAAGTTTTGAAAGTTTTGTACGCGCCAAACAATCCTTCTCTATTCGTACGTATTCATATTTTGTATATTTTTGCGCCCCCCTTAAAAACAATGACAATAACAATAACAATAAACAATAACCATAACCATAAACCGTAAACTTCAACAATATGGAACTGACAGAAGAACTGAAAACCAAAATGATCGAGGCGTTGAACCTTGAGGAGATGACACCGGCGGACATCGACGAGAATGCGCCGCTGTTCGGGGACGAGGGGCTCGGCCTCGACTCTATCGACGTGCTGGAGCTGATTGTCTTGTTAGAGCGCAACTACGGTATCAAAATCGCTGACCCGAAGCAAGGCAAGGAGATTTTCGCTTCGGTGAAGACGATGGCCGACTACGTGGCCGCCAACCGCACGAAATAATGCGCCCGAAAGTTGTCATCACCGGCATGGGCGTGGTTTCCGCGCTCGGCGTGGGAGCGGAGGCGAACGCAGCAGCCCTGATGCATGGGGAGTCCGGCATCGGGGAGGTGCGCTATCTGCCGACCGAGCGACGCGAGTTTCCCGTCGGGGAGGTGAAGATGAGCGACGAGGATCTTTGTCGCAGTCTGCAACTTGCCGCCGGCCCGTATGTTTCGCGCACTAATCTGCTGGGAATCACGGCTCTACGCGAGGCCCTTGCACAGGCGAATCTGCTGAATCATCCGGATTTGGCACTCGTTTCCGGCACCACTGTCGGCGGCATGGATGTCACCGAGCGGCTTTTTCCGGAACCCCTGCCTGCGGGGGTACGCGACGTGCACGACTGCGGTGCCTCCACCGACATCATTGCCGACTATTTCGGATGTTTCAACTACACCTCCACCGTCTCCACAGCTTGTTCTTCGGCCATGAACGCGCTGATTATGGGAAAGTTGCTGATTGAGAGCGGCGAACGCGACATTGTGGTGGCGGGCGGCTCGGAGGCGTTGTCGCTGTTTCACCTCAATGGCTTCAAGTCGCTGATGATTCTCGACCGGCAGCGCTGCCGGCCATTCGACCGCGACCGCGCAGGACTGAACCTCGGCGAGGGGGCGGCCTTCTTGGTGTTGGAAAGCGAGGTGTCGGCCAAGCAGCGCGGAGCGGAAATTCTCGGCGTGCTGCGCGGGGTGGGGAATGCCTGCGATGCCTACCACCAGACAGCCTCCTCGGAGGTTGGGGAAGGTGCGTATTCGGCTATGGCACAAGCCCTTGACGATGCGGAACTGTCACCCTTCGACATTGACTACGTGAACGCGCACGGCACGGGCACACCCAACAACGATGCCTCCGAAAGTGCTGCGTTGCGACATCTGTTCGGAGAGAAACTCCCGCCGGTATCCTCCACGAAATCCTCCACGGGCCACACGACCAGCGCGTCGGGCTCCATTGAGGCGGTGTTTTGTCTGTTAGCCATGCGCCACGGTTTCATACCGTATCAAAAAGAGTTTCAAAATATTGACGAACAGTGTGTTACACCTGTATCGGTAGCTTCTGTCCTCCAAACGGAACTGCGCTGTGTGATGTGCAATGCTTTCGGTTTCGGGGGCAATGATTCGTCCATAATCCTGTCGCGTTATGAATAGAGTGTATGTGACCGCCATCGTGAAGGATGTCCCCTCCGAGGAATATTCCCGCTACCTGCCGCCGATGAAGGCGCGCCGGATGGGGAAGTTGCAGAAACGTGCGTTGGTGACGGCTCTGAAGGCTATGAAAATCAGTGGGGTGGGGGAGCCCGACGCCATCTTGAACGGCACGGCGATGGGATGCATGGAGAACACGCTGCAGCTGCTCGACGGGCTCCATGCGGAGGGCGAGGCGGTGGCCATGCCGACCGCGTTCATGCAATCGACCCACAACACGGTGGCCTCGCAGATCGCTATCTACACGAAAAATCACGGATACAACACGACCTACGCGCACCGGACGGTCTCCTTCGAGTTGGCCCTTCAAGACGCTTTCCTGCGGTTGCGCACGGGCAGGCTTCGCACCGCGCTGGTGTGCTGCAACGACGAGCTTACGGAGTTGCAGCGGAGCAATCCCCGTTTCTTTGGAACGTTGGAGGTCGCCGACCGCTCGGAGGCGTGGATGCTCAGTGCTGATCCGGGCGAGCATTCGCTGTATGAAATTGAGAATGTGCAGATTATACATGAAAAAGGTGCGGGCGACCGCGCTGTCATCCAAATGAAACCATTATGAGACTATTTGCATTAGCCATTGTGCAGTCGTTGTTGTTGTGTTCCGGCCAGGTCTTCCTGAAGTTCGCCTTGGAGAAGATGGGCGCGTTCGCGTGGAAATGGTCTTTTTTCCTGGCGCAGCTCACCAATTGGTGGTGGTTGGCGTGCGGTGCCTGCTATGGTGCCGGCGCGGTGCTGTGGATGCACATTCTCAAGAACTTTCCCTTTTCCCGCGCCTATCCGCTCATCTCCATGAGCTACGTCTTCGGGATGTTCGCCGCATGGCTCATTTTCCACGAGACGGTGCCCATCACCCGCTGGGTCGGCGTGCTCTTGATCATGGCGGGCTGCTTCTTTGTGGCGCAGTGATGCGAGAGCCCGGGCCAGAATCTATGCAGAGCGATTATTTTGTACTTTTGTGCCGTAGAAAAAAATGAGACCGGCTCAGCCATATAGCCCATTTCTCCCGCAGACCGCGCAGATTTCCGCAGAGATTCTTCGCGCGGATACGCGAGATACGCGGAGATTTCCATGCGGGGACGCGGACGGCCCCATGCGCCCCGCGCCATTCCGCCGCACACACCGCCGCCCGTGGCCACAGAGCGCAACGCCTGTGCGGCGGAACCTCGACCAATACCCACGCTTTGCCGGAACTTACACCTTCTCCGCCAAAGAAAAGGACACGGAAACTGGCTATTCTTACTTCGGGGCACGGTATTACAGCAGTGATCTGAGCATTTGGTTGAGCGTGGACCCGATGGCGGACAAATATCCTTCGCTTTCGCCGTACACTTATTGCGCGGACAATCTGGTGAAGTTGGTGGACTCGAATGGGGAGGAGATATATGTGGGCGATGATTATTACTATCGCAATGGTTATCTATATTATAAAGGGACAGAAGATGTTTATGTTCCAGAACAAGGATCCTTTGAAGAAAAAGCACTTAAATCTCTAAATACACTTCGTGGCACAAAGCAAGGAGGAGAATTGATGTCTCCTTTGGAAGGGGAAACAGGTAAAGATGTCATCCTCAAAGATGCGAACAACAACCCTAATACTCCGGGGAAAGTCGAACTTAATGATTATGTATATTCTAATGATGATTTTAAGTCCGCTACTATCTATTGGAAGCCTGAAGGGGTACAATTATTCAAAATGTTAGAGCCTAATGCGACAACTGATTTAGGGCACGAATTCAGTCATGCTTTTGACAAAGCTAACGGAACGACATATCCTACTGATAAAGTTGACAACTGCCCGCGTAATGAATGGCAAGCTGTGTACCGAGAGAATATGATTCGAAAGGAGTTAGGTCTCTCATACAGAAAAGGATATAAAGTATTGCTTCATAATGTAAAAGATGGCACATATACGCCATATCTGACCAAAATGTTAACACAAGGCGGATTGCCTTATGTGCCTTAAGAAAAAAGTGCTATGAATAAGTATTGTTTTATTATTTTGTTGTTTCCCTTTCTTATGGCATTTTCCAATTGTCAGGCACAAGCCTATTGGATTTATATGCAAGGGGAGGAAGAGTACAATGGAACGGATTCTGTCAAGCCTAATTATGAACACGCTGTCTATTTGTATAAAAAGGCAGCTGAAATGGGTTGCCCGATGGCAGAGTACAAACTGAGTGTCTGTTACTACTTAGGACAGGGCGTTGATAAATCCATACGAAAGTCGTTTAAATGGAATCGTAAAGCAGCCAAGCACGGGGTTCCTGAAGCACAGTACATGCTTGGATATAGTTACTTTTTTGGGGACGGTTGTCGCAAATCTTCAGCGAAAGCCTACAAATGGATATACGAGGCGGCAAATCGCGGGGAATCCCATGCGATAGAATTTTTGCAGCAGTTTTCATTATACCCACATCAAAGATATATTTTTGAAGACGAATAACACCTAACATTCTCTTTATCCAATGGCTATATGAACCTCACCCAATTATATAATAACTCCGTCTCGCCCCTGAAGGGGCTTCGGGGAACCCGCGCCGAAGCCGTTTTCTACCCGGGCTTTGGCCCCTGACGGGGTCGGGTTGCCGTCCGGGATTGTAGGGTGCCATTCCGATGTCCCCCGACCAACTGCTAACTACTCACTGCTAACGGCTGGCTGGGGAAGCCACCTGGGCAGCAGCAGCTGGGTCACCGACACGGCAGGCAATCCTGTCCAGCACTTGCATTATCTGCCTCGGGGAGAAGATTATGTAAACCAACGGTTGAATGATTTTGACGGCGTGCGTTACACCTTCTCCGCCAAAGAACGCGACCCGGAAACGGGTTTATCTTACTTTGGTTCACGGTATTACAGCTCGGATCTGAGTGTATGGCTCAGCGTCGATCCGCAGGCTTCGAAATATCCCTCATTAAGCCCGTATGTGTATTGCGCGAATAACCCGGTGAAGTTGGTTGATCCGAACGGGGATACATTGTCGCCTTCTGCTTTGTTTCGCCAATCTTCGTATTTCAAGGTATATCAGAATCTATTGCAATCAAATAACACATATAAACGACTTATTGCTGACTATCAAGGGGAACGATGCCATTTTTACTTTGAGTTTAGCTATGAGATGACAAAACGTGCTGGATCTACCGTATGGCAACACAAGACGGAAGGAAGTAAAGTGTCGGTCACTACGCATTCTACATATTATAGGCCAGACGGAGGAGATCAATCTGAAATTGCCATGGCGAAAACTTTGATTCACGAAGCCGTTCATGCATTTGATGGGTTAACCCAACGTAAAACCCCTAACCATGA
>JAFXPL010000099.1 GCA_017527945.1 Bacteroidales bacterium
CGTGCGCTGCCCCAACTATTTGGGCGAGGTGGTCATCTGGACGGGCGCGTTGCTCAGCGGCATCGGCGCGGGTCTGGCCGCATGGCAATGGATCATAGCCATAATCGGCTACATCGGCATCGTGTATGTCATGTTCAGCGGTGCACGCCGTCTCGAAATCCGCCAAAACGAGGTCTATGGCAACGACCCCGAATATCAGAAGTACGCCAAAAGCACCCCTATCCTGATACCATTGCTGCCCCTTTACAGCGTGGAGAAGTATAAGTGGTTGCAGGCGTAAGGTACTTTACCGCACCCTCAACAAAAACCTCGCCACCGTCTCCCCCTGCGGTTTCATCTCCTCTAAGGTTTTCAACGCCGCCTGTTTCACCGCATCGTCTTCGTTCTCAGCATGGTTGAGGATGAGGTGCCGCTCGTACTCCACGGTAAACTCCGGGTGGCCCTGGAGTGTGACGATATGGTGGCCTATGCGAAACCCCTCGTAGCGGCAGAAGTCGCTGGTGGCGAGGGGAACGGCATCTTCCGGCAGGCGCGTCACCTGATCGTGGTGGTTGACGATAAGACGCATTTTCTTGTCGGGGAACCAGGAGAGCAGATCTGCTTCCAAAACCTCCATTTCGCGGATGCCCACGCCCCAGCCGCCGGCATAGCGCTCCACTCGTCCGCCTAACGCCTGCGCGATAACTTGGTGTCCGAAGCAAATGCCGACAAGAGGGATTTGCTCTCTCGCGGCTTTTCGAATCCAGTCCTGTAAGTCCAAAATCCACGGCAACGTGTCGTAGGCGGCGATGTTGGAGCCCGTGATGAGGTAAAGTTCACCCGCAGCCGGATGCTTAGGCAACTCGCCGTTCCACGTTTGGTATATATTGAATGTAATATCTTGATTGATGGAATGAAATAGGTTTACGAACATGGACTCGTAGCTCGGAATGTTGTCGGGCAAAAGTCCGGGAAACGTGTCGCAAAGCAGGATGTTGATGACGGGTCGGTACATGTCTGTCGATTTTGCGGCAAAAGTACAATTTTATCGTGATCTGTTCGATGAAAGGTTGTTGTTCAGATATAACAAAGCCGGCGAGAGATTTTCCCGTCGGCTTCGTTTTGATTAAGCCAGGAAATTGACTACTCGTGCTTATAGACCGGCAGCGGCTGGTCGATCTGTTCGTTCCAGGGCAGACCGTAACCGCCAATTTCCTTCATGAATGGATCCGGGTCGAATTGCTCGACGTTGAAGACCCCCTTGCCCTGCCACGTGCCGGTAAGGATCATCTTCGCGCCTAACATTGCGGGGACGCCTGTGGTGTAGGAAACCGCCTGTGCGCCGACTTCTTTGTAGCAAGCGGCGTGGTCGCAGTTGTTCCACACGTAGTAAGTGCGCTCCTTGCCGTCTTTCACGCCCTTGATTTGGCAGCCGATGGAGGTCTGGCCGTGGTAGCCTTCGCCGAGCGACGACGGCTCCGGCAGCACCGCCTTCAGGAACTGCAACGGCACAATCTCCATTCCTTTGTAATTGATGGGTTTGATGCTGGTCATGCCGACTTCCTGCAGCACGTTCAGCACGGTGAGGTATTTCTGTCCGAAAGTCATCCAGAAACGGGCGCGTTTGATGGTCGGATAGCTCTTTACGAGCGATTCAAGTTCTTCGTGATAAAGCAGATACGATTCGCGGTCGCCGATGTTGGGGTATTCTACCGGACGATGGATCGACATCGGGTCGATTTCCACCCACTGGCCGTTCTCCCAGTATTTGCCGCGTTGGGTGATTTCCCGGATGTTGATTTCGGGGTTGAAGTTGGTGGCGAAGGCCTTGCCGTGGTCGCCGGCGTTGCAATCGACGATGTCGAGATAGTGCATCTCATCGAAGTAGTGTTTGGCGGCATACGCGGTGTAGATGCTGGTCATCCCGGGGTCGAATCCGCAGCCGAGCAGTGCCATGATGCCAGCCTCCTTGAAACGGTCGTGGTAGGCCCACTGCCAGCTGTACTCGAACTTCGCCTTGTCGCGGGGCTCGTAGTTGGCCGTGTCCATGTAGTTGGTCTTTGTGGCGAGACATGCGTCCATCAAGGGCAGATCCTGATAGGGGAGTGCCACGTTGATCAACAGGTCAGGCTTGTAGCTTTCCAACAGACGGATGGTCTCTTCCACGTTGTCGGCATCGACCTGCGCCGTCTGGATGCGATTGCCGCCAATCTGCGCGGCGATGGCATCACATTTCGCCTTCGTGCGAGATGCCAGCATGATTTCAGTGAAGACTTCCGGTACGGAAGCGCATTTGTGAGCCACGACGGATCCGACGCCGCCCGCTCCGATGATGAGTACTTTTGCCATTTTTTATACTTTTATGATTGATTCGGTTTGAAAGTGCAAAGATACAATTTTTTTAGTGAGCAGTGATTTGTAGAATGCGCCATGGCGCGTCTCTACAACGTGCGTTTGCAGGAATGGATTCCATAGATTGTCACCACCACGAAACAGAGCAGCGGCAACGCATAGCTGACGTTGACGGCGGGGTGGCCGAAAATGGTGCCCTGGTCGATGATCATGCCCTGCAACGGCGGCATCAGCGCACCGCCCACGATAGCCATCACCAAGAAAGCCGCACCGAGGGAGGAGTCCTGCAGAGAGACGTTTTCCAATGCGATGCCGTAAATCGTTGGGAACATCAGGCTCATGAAGATGCTGATGCCCACCAGACAGTATAAGCCCGGCATTCCAACAATGAGCACCGCCCCCAATGCGCAAAGTCCCGCCCCAATACCAAAGATAGCCAGCAACTTACGCCCGTTTACAAACTTCATCAGGAAGGTGGAGATGAACCGCCCGCAGAGGAACAGGATCATCGCCACAATATTGTAGTTTTGTGCCGTGGCCTTGTTAATTCCCAAATTGTCAGCATATTGGATGATGAACGTCCAGGTCATGATTTGCGCGGCCACGTAGAAAATCTGTGTAAAAACCCCTTCGCGATAGATCTTGTTGTGCCACAGGTTGGAAAGGGTCTGGCGGACGCTGTTTTGTTTTTCGCCCGCGCCGGTGGTGTCGGGCATCTTCACCAATGCGATGATAATCAACATAATCAGCACCACCAGTCCGATGGCCACGTAGGGGTCGCGGATGACCGCCAGGTCGTGGAGACGGATGGAGGCCTTCTCGGCTTCCGAAAGCGTGGGGAAGAGGATGTTGCCTGCTGCATCGCGCTGGTCGGAAAGCAGATTGGGCAGCACGATGAGCGAAGCCACCGACATGCCGCAGAGCGAGCCGAGCGGGTTGAACGACTGCGCGAGGTTCAGCCGGCGTGTGGCGTTCTCCTTGCGCCCGAGCGACAGGATGAAGGGGCTGGCAGTAGTTTCAAGGAACGCTAAGCCGAAAGTTAGGATGTAGAGTGAGAAGCAGAAGTAGGAGAATTTCTGGTAATTAGCGGCCGGAATAAAGAGGAAAGCTCCCACGGTGTAGAGGGCGAGGCCGAGCAGGATGCCCTTCTTGTAAGAGAACTTCCGGATGAAGAGCGCCGCCGGGATGGCCATGGTGGCATAACCGCCGTAGAAGGCGAACTGCACCAGCGAGGCCTTCGCCGCGCTCAGTTCCATCACCGTCTGGAAGGCCGCCACCATCGGGTTGGTGATGTCGTTGGCGAAACCCCACAGCGCAAACAGCGAGGTGATGAGGATGAACGGCAGGAGATACTGCCGCTCCACAAGCTTCAAATTGTTGGCTTTCAAAGGATTGTTATCGCTCATAAGGATGATTTAGATTGTAAAAAAATATAAACTATTCCCATATCTGTCCAACCATGCCTGCGCGGCATCGCCATCGGGACAATGCGAACGAAGCAAGGTATAAAAACGGGTGCTATGATTCAAAATGACGGTATGGCACAGTTCATGAATGATAACATAGTCTATGACAAATTCAGGGGCTTTAATCAGCCGCCAGTTGATGGATATGTTCTTCTCCGAGGAACAATTGCCCCATTTCCGTTTCTGACTGCGGATATAAAGTTTGTTGTACGGCAAAAGCAACGCCTCTGATAGAGTTTCAACTCTTGCCAAAATATACTTCCGGGCCACCGATTTCAGCCATTTTTCCTGAACTGTCTCATCCAACAAGTCCCGTTTTGCCTGGATGGTCTTGCTTTCGTGGTTGACGATCACCTTGTTCTGATATTTTGACGAATAGTAGTAGGCATAACGGTTGCCGAAAAGCAATATTTCGTTGCGTCGCAGTTTGATCTTGGTTTTCTGCTCAAAGAATTGCCGTTTCGAGGCTATCCATTGTGCCTTTTTCTCCAAAAGCTTTTCGACATCCTCATCTGTGAACGCCACAGGGACAAACAACTGCACAGTGCCATCTTCGCGAACACGAAGACGGGCATTCTTGACTTCTCGACGTATGACTGAGCAATTATCGGGCAGCATATCAATTCAAACTGAAATTTCTCACAATAGAATCCATGATGGTCTCATGTAAAATGTCTTTCCCGTACACGTCCAAGGCATCATATTTTTCGTTGGCCGCCAACAAAGCCACCTCGCCCAACAAACGGTTGTATTCCTGCGTGACTTCCTGCCAACCGATATAAATTCTCGACTGAATCTTGGCCGCCAATTCGTTGGCAAATTCCCTTGCCAATGCTTCATCGAAATGCGGAAGTTCATTTTTGAGAATCTGATAAATTTCAAAAGTGCCTTTGTCGTCGAAGCCCATCTTCTTTGGGATTGCAACGGCTTCATCCACTTCGGTGTAAAGCTCGCTGAGTTTCTTCAGAAGTCCCTCTATCTCAATGGCGTCGGCATTCTTCATACGGATAAGTGCATCCAAACGTTCCTGAAACTCAATATAGATGGCACTACTGTTCTGGTTGGTGCGAATCATCGTTTCAATGTCGCGGATAATCTTCTCGGCTTTGTCGGAAGGCGACAGTTTGGTTTCTTGCAACTTGGCGAGATAATCTGCGTCGATTGCGATTTCGGGCAGGTGACCCCGGAAATCCAGCAAAGTGGCACTCTCTTCCAAAAGTTTGCGTGTTTGCGCCGCATAGAACTCGGCATCGAAATCCACGCGGCGGAATTCCTCCAGATAGAGTTCGTAAATAGTCACTAACCACAGGTATTTTGTACGGAACGGACGCAAACCTGGATTAGGACTGATAGCTTCCCAAAGCTGCACTACGCGATGGAAACGATTTTCAAACAGCCCGTGGTCAATCTCGCTCAACTTGCGAATGATAGCTATTTCGCACTCGTAACTGTCCTCCAACTTGATTTCGGCAAAAGGTTCAAAAGCGGCATCCAATTCTTTTGGAAAATCTTTCAACAGCGCATCCACGTCTTCAAACTCGCCGATGTCTTCGGGATCATAGTTCAAGGCTTCCTTATAGTTCTGGAATACGCCCACATAATCGACGATGCGACCAAACTCCTTGGAAAGTTTGTTTTCGCCCTCGCCATAGTCATACGGCCGGTTAGTACGAGCCACCGCCTGCAACAGGTTATGGTCTCGCAAAGGGCTGTCCAAGTACATGGTTTGCTCAATAGGTGCATCAAAGCCTGTCAGCAACATATTGCAGACGATGAAGATTTTCAGGTTGTTGCCTTTGGCTTTCTCCTCATCGGTAATACGTTTCTTGAAGTTGTCTATCAGGCGTTTACGCTCCCTGTCATCGATGTAAAACGGCGAAAAGAGACCGTAACGTTCACTGGTTTCGTATTGTCCAGTGGAAAAGATGATACGGATTTCCGATGGGTCGAAATAGTTGAGCAATTCGTTGTAATACAACACACATGCCTCCTTGTCGATGGCCACCACCTGCGCCTTGAAGCCTTGCGGCTCCAAACGCTCGCGGAAGTCCTTGGCGATGTCGGCGGCCAAGGTCTTGATGCGCTCAGGCTTCTTCATCAGGGTTTTCCAGGGCTGCACGCGCTGTTCCACTAAGCGTTTCTGGTCTTCCTCCAACTCAGCAGTGATTTCAGCGTAGCCTTGTTTAAGGTTTTCCTTGTCCAAAAACCACTGCGACGGGCCCAAAGTGTATCGGATGGGCTTGGTGGCACCATCGTTGATGGCATCGATGACGCTGTATTTGTCCAAATAATACTCTATCTTGCCATTTTCATCCTTGATGCCAAACTCCCGATGGGTTTTGGGAATCGGCGTACCTGTGAAGGCGAAACGCTTGGCGTTAGGCAGCACGGCACGCAGTTCCATCTGATAGTCGCCATATTCCGTACGATGAGCCTCATCGATGAGCACGATGACATTGTCGCGCTCGTCCTTGATCTCGCCCAGCTCCTTGAACTTCTGAATGGTGGTGATGAACACGCCGGCGGGTTGGTTTCGGAGTATGCTTTTCAAGTCGCCGATACTCATCACCACCCTCGCATTCGGAAACACACAGTTGAAGAAGGTGTCGTCCATCTGGTCTTTCAGGTCCTTGCGGTCCACCACGATGAAAATGGTCGGGTCGTTCAAGGTTTCGGTCTTGCGGAGTTTGTAGGCAGTGTAAAGCATGGTGAGCGACTTGCCCGAACCCTGGGTGTGCCAAATCACGCCTTGCGCCTTGTCGGACTGCACCACCCTATCCACAATCTTGTTGGCTGCACGCAGTTGCTGGTAACGCGCCACTTTCTTGATGATCTTGTTGTCGTCACGCTCAAATACGATGAAATGTTGC
>JAFXPL010000100.1 GCA_017527945.1 Bacteroidales bacterium
GAACCACTCGACTTGCATTCCTGGCGCGGCGGCAAGATTCTTCGCCCGGGTGGGGTTGGGCATCACTACCAGGTCGTTTTTCACGATGTGGTAACATTTCTCGTTGAACACGAAACTTCCCTCCCCCGCCGTGCAGAGCAAGTGCATGCAGGTGTGGCTCAATTCCGGCGCGTTCATCGCGAGGAAATCGGTGGAATAGAGGAAGTCAGGTTTCATAGCGCAAAAGTACATTTTTTTCTTCAATTTGTGAAAACACTAATACTTTTTGTGAAACTTTCACGATGGGAAACATTGTATTTTTGCCTCGTCAAATTGGCAAAGACAATAAGGATATTATAAAACAAAGAAAACCAATATGTTATGCAAGAATTTATCGTTGACCCGAGACAAAGCACGCCCGAGGAATTGGCGGAAGGAATGCGTCAGGCGCAGACCTTATTCAAACTCAACCACACGATGCCTTACACCGATGAGTACAATGCGCTCGCCAAGGAACTGTTTGACCACGATGTGTTTGCCGACGGCGGCTTCGTGATGCCCGGACTGACGGGTGTCTGTTTCGACCACGTCAAGTTGGGCAATGGCGTTATGATCATGAACAACTGCCTGATGATGGCCCGCGGCGGCATCACCATCGACGACCACGCGATGGTCGCCGCCAACGCGCAGCTCATCTCCAACAACCACGATCTCCACGATCGGATGCTGCTCATCTGCAAACCCGTCCACATCGGCAAGAACGCCTGGATCGGGGCGGGCGCCACCATCCTGCCTGGCGTGACAGTCGGCGACAACGCCGTGGTGGCTGCCGGCGCCGTGGTGACCAAGGACGTGGCCCCGAATACCATTGTGGGAGGGAATCCGGCGAAGGTGATTAAAAACATAGAATAGGTGAACATTATATGTTTTAGACAAAAACGAACAGAAAAAAATGATGGCACTATGGGTGCCTGGAAATTGAATTGAAAAATAATTAAAAATAAGAACTATGCAGAATTTTGATTACATGACCCCCACTCGCTTAGTGTTTGGCGAGAATGTTATAGAAAAGTTGCCGGAAGTAATGGCAGCTATCGGCAAGCGTGTGTTGCTGACCTATGGTGGCGGCAGCATCAAGAAAATCGGTCTCTACGACCGTGTGAAGGAGCTCCTGAAAAACTTTGAAATCACGGAGTTGCCAGGCATTCAGCCCAACCCGAAATACAACCCCAGCGTGCTCGATGGTGTACGTCTCTGCAAGGAGAACAACATCGACGTTATCCTGTCTGTAGGTGGCGGTTCGGTGCTCGACTGTTCGAAAGCCATCGCAGCGGGAGCCAAGTATGACGGAGACCCCTGGGACCTCATTTCCTACAAGGTGAAAGCCAAAGCCGCCCTTCCTATCGTGGATATCCTGACGCTGGCTGCCACCGGCTCGGAATACGACTGTGGCGGCGTCATCTCGCGCACAGAGACCAACGACAAGGTCGGCTATGTGGACCCGCTCCTCTTCCCTGTCTGCTCGTTCCTCGATCCCCGTTACACCTTCACCGTGTCAAAGAAACAGACGGCGGCTGGCTGTGCCGATGCCATGAACCACATCATAGAACAGTACTTCTGTGAGGACTCGACGCTCCTGAACGACGGCTTCTGCGAGGCTGGTTTGAAGAGTCTGATGGTGAATGCCAAAGCTTGTATAGAGAACCCTGAAAACTATCGTGCCCGTGCCGAAATGATGTTTGTCTGTACCCTCGGCTGCAACGGCATCTATGCCCTTGGCAACAGTCCTTCGGGATGGCCTTGTCACGGTATCGAACACGCCCTGAGCGCCTACTACGACATCACCCACGGCGAGGGCCTGGCTATCATCACCCCGCGTTGGATGCGCCATATTCTCAGCGAGCGCACTCTTGACCGTTTTGTGAAATATGGTATCAACATCTTCGGCATCGACGCTTCGTTGCCGAAAAAGGAAATTGCAGAAAAGGCCATCGATGCCACCTACGCCTTTTTCGAGAGCATCAACATCCCGATGCACTTGCGCGAGGTGGGCATTGATGATAGCCGCCTTGACGAAATGGCTCATCACATTGCTGTGAATGAAGGACTGGAGAATGCTTACGCGCCGCTGACGGAGCAGGACATCAAAGAAATTCTTGTAGCATCATTATAAATCAAATGACAATATGGAATATATAACATTAAACAACGGAGTAAAAATGCCTCAATTGGGCTATGGCGTTTATCAAGTGACACCTGAAGAGTGTGAACGGTGCGTGAGTGACGCATTGAGTGTCGGATACCGTATGATTGACACGGCGCAGGCTTACGCCAACGAAGAGGGTGTGGGAAACGCGGTGAAAAAGAGTGGTATAGCCCGAGATGAGGTTTTCATCGTGTCGAAGGTCTGGATATCGAACTATGGTTACGAGAAGGCAAAAACCAGCATCGACGAGAGTTTGCGCAAACTACAGACGGAGTACATCGACCTGATGCTGCTGCACCAGCCCTTCTGCGACCGCTACGGTGCTTACCGCGCATTGGAAGAGGCCTACCGTGAGGGCAAGTTGCGTGCCATCGGTGTGAGCAACTTCTATCCCGACCACCTTATCGACTTAGCTTCGAATGTGGAAGTGAAGCCGATGGTCAACCAAGTGGAGACGCACGTGTTTGACCAACAGGTGGAGGCCCAAAAGTATATGGACGAACTTGACTGCCGCATTATGTCGTGGGGACCGTTGGCCGAAGGTCGCAACGGCTTCTTCTCCAACGAATTGCTTGGCGAGATTGGCAAGAAGTACGGGAAGAGCATTCCGCAGGTGGCTTTGCGCTGGCTGTTACAGCGCGGGGTCATCATCATCCCCAAATCGACACACAAAGAACGCATGGCCGAAAACCTCAACATCTTCGATTTCGAGCTCACCGCCGACGATATGGCGCAGATCCAGACACTTGACACAGGCAAGAGTCTCTTCTTCGACCACCACGACGCCGAGGTGACCAAGATGTTTATGGGATGGAGAGGGTTAGTTTAAAAAAGAAAAGTATGAACATCAAAAACATCCTCGTCGCAGTCCTCGCCGTGGTTTTGGCCAGCGGCTGCAACGGACAGAATAAAAACAACGCAGAGACGCACGACCGTGCGTCTCAACAAACCTCAAATCCCGGAAATATGAGCAAATCCATCGTCATTTTCTTCTCCCATGCGGGGGACAACTATTCCGTCGGC
>JAFXPL010000101.1 GCA_017527945.1 Bacteroidales bacterium
GCCCGAGTTCCCGGGCGGCATCCAGCAGTACGTCGATAACCTGTACAGCAGCATGACGTATCCCGAATTGGCGAAAAAGTACAAGCTGCAAGGCATCTTCACCGTCCATTTCATTGTGGAGAAGGATGGGCGGATACGCCACGTGGAGTTAGACACGGCATACGTCAACTGGAAGTCCAAAGAGGGAGGTATGGTGGCCATGTTAGGCAAAAACGGTTATGCACTTGCACATCTTGATCTAGGCGAAGGCACATCTGTGGATGAAGAATCGCGGAATGAGATTGTACGGCAATTGTATGAGTCGCTTATGACGGAGTTTAACCGTGCTTTCCGCGCTGCGCCCGCCTGCAAACCCGCTATGAAGGACGGACAGCCGGTGCGCTGCAAGTTGTGGCTGCCGGCGGCGTTCAGCGCTGGCGAAAACCCTGCAGCAAAGGTTACCATAAAAGATCCACGCTCTTCCCGAAAGAGCACTAATGTTGACCTTGTCGAAGCCGACAGTCAGTTAGGTCCCCGCTTCCTGCGTGTCCAAATCGACACTTTCCCCTGCGAAACGTTTGTGCTGCAAGACTGATCTGTGTGAAAGGGTTGTGAATTAGTTAGCAGATAGCAGTTAGTTAGCAGTTGAGATGGCTCGAATGGGCCGTCCAGGGGTGTTATATGCCGAAAATTCCGAATGAGAAAATTGTAAAACAATGTGACTTAATAAATTATACAACAATGAAAAAGATTTTTAATATGATGGCTCTGCTTCTGTTTTGCGTAACTGTTTTCGCGCAAAACACGGACACGACGGCGGTGGCGAAGGCCGACACCATCGTCTCGAAGAAGACGACAGAACTGCCCGAGGTGGGCATCACCGCGAAGAAGCCCGTCTATATGATCGATGGGGAAAAGACGATGTACAACGTCTCGGAAGACCCTGCGGTTCAGTCGGGTACGGCGGCGGACGCGCTGCAGAACGCGCCGGGCGTGGAGGTCGATGTGGAAGGCAACATCACCCTTCGCGGGGTCTCCTCCGTGGAAATTTGGCTTAACAACCGGCCCGCCAACATGAACGCCGAAGCCCTGAAAATGCTCCTGCAGCAGATGCCCGCCAGCGACATCGAGAAGATCGAGGTCATCACCAACCCTTCGGCACGGTACAGTGCGCATGGCACGGGCGGCATCATCAACATTGTCACGGTCTCCGACATCAAGAAAAACAGCTTCCTGAGTTTCGGTGCGAAGGGCTCCATCGCACCCGAGGCCATTCCGTTCATCTCCTACGTCTATGCCAACAAGAAGTTCACCATCAGCGCCTATATGCACTATTGGTACAGCACTTCACGACATGATAGGTTCTCGGAATCAGCTATTTATGACGATTCGGGAACGCTTTCTTCCACAGATTCGTCACATTCTATCAGGCGGTTTCGAGAAGACCAAACCGGGCTGTTCCTCAACGCCTCTTGGACGCCCGACACCCTGAACACGGTCTATTTTTACGGCGGTTTTTACCCGCAACTCACGCGTTACAACTCCCAGGACAGTACTTCGTGGCGCGAATATATCTACAGCCCAGGGGATTACTCTTATTACGAGACTGTACTCCAAAAATCCGGGATTCTGTCGGGCTACGCGGGGCTTTGGTACGAGCATAAATTCAACAACAAAGGTCATAAATTGAGTACCTCAGCCATATACTCGGGACAGGGATATCGATCAAAAGGGGATCTTCATCGAGATTATCTTTGGTCGGGGCTTGCTGACCGTAACTGGTTGCAGACAAATGATTACCAGTATCATAGAGGAAATGTTTCGGTCGATTACACGATCCCATATCATCAGAACGGTGAGGTGGAAACGGGTGTTTCGGGAAGCTATGTGCACTACAAACAGCTATGGATGACGGACACGTTGGCGGTGGCCGATTTGGGGCGTTACTATGTGCATGACGCGGTGCGTTCGATGAATTCGCACGGTCAGGACGGGGATTTCGACGCGTACGTTACCGTGCAGCACCGTTTCGGCGGCTTCACGCTGAAGGGCGGACTGCGCTCCGAGCTGCTGTCGCTGAATTTAGACCATCCCGATTCCCCTGCCGATAACGTGCGGAAGCTCTATTGGGGGCTTTTCCCATCGATACACCTGAGCTACCGCACGAAGAACATGCACAACTTCAAGCTGAGCTACACGCGGCGGGTGAACAATCCGCAGGCCTCCGACCTGACCACTTACCGCAGATACGGGGAGGACAGCTTCAGTACGGGAAACCCTGACTTGCGGCAGGCGTTCACCAACTCCGTGGAGGCAGGCTGGACGAAATACATCAACAAGTTCGGTAATGTGGGCATCAACGCGTGGTTCAAGAACACGAAAGATGAGTTTTCCAGTCTTGCGGATGTCTGCTACGACCCGTTCTTCGGGCGGATTGTGGCCTTCTCGCATCCCATCAACGCAGGCAAAACCTTGAATACGGGCGCGGAAGTAAATGTCAACTACCAACTCAAGAGCTTCATGAACATCCGGTTTTACGGCAATGTCTATTACATGAAGTCGGAGTTCCGGTTCCGTGACGAGGAACAGCCCTACACGGCGGAGAATTTGGGTTACAGTTTCCGGCTGAACTTTTGGGCGAAGCTATGGAAGTTCTTAGAGGTGAATGCCGCCGCCAACTACCAGTCGCAGAACGTGTTCCTTTTCTCCACTGTGCGGCCGACCTACAGCATCGACCTCGGTTTGCGGGCGGAGTTCTGGAAGCGGCGCATCGCGGTGTGGGTCAACGTGGACGACCTCTTCGACTGGAACCGCAGCGCGACCGTAAGCAACAGTCCCTATTACAGTTACAGCGATTCCACGCGTGTGAGCTATCGGGCGCGGACGGTACGTTTCGGGCTGTCGTTCAAGTTCGGGAAGATGGAGCTGGAGGGCTCGCAGGCCGGACAGGGGCAGGGGGAACGACAGTAGAAGTGAAAAAGAGTACGATTGAACAATCTTTACTGTCTGTTATATGTGTTCCTGCAACAAGTTTTCCCGCTCCTCGCCATTCATCGTCCAAAAATTTGACACCTCTGTCTCATTTTTGGACACAATGCATCTTTTCGTTTCCTGGCAACACCCTGTTATGGTTATATTTTCTATTTTTGGCGCGATTTTTGGAACGATAAAGAAAAACTGAACCGATGCTCAACACCATCCTCATCGTCGATGACAACCGCAACGTGCTCGCCGCGCTCAAGCTGCTGCTGGATCGCGAGTTTCGGCAGGTGGTCGCGCTGCCGTCGCCCAACACCCTGCTGCGGCAGATCGAGCAGTGCCGGCCCGACGTCGTGCTGCTCGACATGAACTTCTCCGCCGGACTCAACACCGGCAACGAGGGCCTCTTCTGGCTCCGCGAAATCAAACGGCTCTACCCGCAGCTCCCCGTGGTGCTCTTCACCGCCTACGCCGACATCGAGCTGGCAGTGGCGGGCATGAAGGAGGGCGCATCCGATTTTGTGGTGAAGCCGTGGGACAACGACCGCCTCATCGCTACCCTCATCCGCGCCTGTACTCCCGAAAAGGGAGCCCTAAAACGGAAATCGCAGAACGAATGCGCCCTGTTCTGGAGTGACAGTCCGACGATGCGGGAACTTCGACTGATGGTGGAAAAGATCGCCCCCACGGACGCCGCTATTCTCATCACGGGCGAGAACGGAACTGGCAAAACATTGCTGGCTAAAGAGATACACCGACTCTCCGCCCGCACCGACAAACCCTTCATGACTGTGGATTTGGGTGCGCTAACCGAAACGCTTTTCGAAAGCGAGCTGTTCGGGCACGTGAAAGGCGCGTTCACAGACGCGAAGAGCGACCGCGCGGGCAAAATAGAGGAGGCCGCCGGCGGTACCCTTTTCCTCGACGAGATTGGCAACCTCGCCTTCCCGCAGCAGGCCAAGCTGCTGACGGTCATCCAGCAGCGCACGGTCTCCCGCGTAGGCAGTAACAAAGCTGTCCCCGTCAATTTCCGGCTCATCAGTGCCACCAACCAGAAGCTTGACGAGAAAGTGCTTCGCGGCGAGTTCCGAGAGGACCTCTACTACCGCATCAACACCATCCACCTAGAAATTCCGCCCCTGCGCGATCGCCGCGAGGACATCCTACCCTTCGCGGAGCGTTTCCTGACCGTCTTTGCTGAAAAATACCACAAACCCACCCTCAAACTGAGTCCCGATGCTGCGCGTAAACTGATGGGACATCCATGGTACGGCAACATCCGCGAGTTGGAACACGCCCTGGAGCACGCGGTCATCGTCAGCGACGGCCCTGAATTACAAGCGCGGGATTTCAAACTCACGCCCCCGATGGCGAAAGACAACGCGCAGGAAATCACCACGTTGGAGGAAATGGAAACCGAGTTAATCCGCAAATGCATCGCCAAATGCGGCAGCAACCTCACCACCGTGGCCGCCACGCTAGGCATTACTCGGCAGACCCTCTATAACAAGATGAAGAAATACGGAATTTAGCTATTTGCTTTTGGCCATTAGCCAACGAATCACAATATGATCACCATCATCATAGCAATCCTCTTTGCGTGGTCTATCACCACGTTTCTGCTGATCCGGCGTAACCGACGGATTAACAATCGCATCAAGTTCCTGTCGGAGGCAGTGGCAGGCGGCGACTTCAGCTTCACCTTCCCCGAGGGTAACCGCCGGCGCAGCGACCGTGAGCTGGCCGCGTCGCTGAACCGCATCCGCGACATGCTCAGTCGTACCCGTCAGGAAACCATCGACAAAGAACGCTACTACGCCCAAATTCTCGAAAACGTACGCACCGGCATCGTGGCGTATGACGAACAGGGGTTCGTCACGCAGACTAACCGGGCAGCCGCGGAACTTTTCGGGCTGCCCGTGCTAACCCACATCCGTCAGCTCGACCGCGTGAGTGGCGGTCTGGCGGACATGCTGCTCGTGGCGGCGGCCGGTGATACCCGCACGCTCACCCTCCATGACGTCGAAAGCACCCGCCAACTCTCCCTCCAGGTCTCCCAAAGCCGCATCCGCGACCGCAACCTCCGCATCTTGGTTGTCAACGACATACACAACGAATTGGATAACAAGGAGATTGACTCGTGGATCTCGCTTACCCGCGTACTCACGCACGAGATTATGAACTCCGTAAGTCCCATCACCTCGCTGAGCGAAAGTCTGCGTACGCTGGTTCCCGATACTTCGTCGGAACTCTACAAGGGACTGGATGTTATCCACTCCACGGGCAAGGGCATTGAGGGGTTTGTGGAGTCATACCGGCAGTTCACGCACATCCCAACGCCCGCGCGAACACTTTTCTATGTCCGCGGACTAGTGGAACGTGCAGTGCAATTGGTGCAGTCCGTGCCGGAGAACACCCGCATCGACTTCCGCTGGTCGGTGGAGCCCGGCGACATGCTGCTCCACGCCGACGAGAACCTTGTCGGGCGCGTACTCAACAACCTGCTGAAGAACGCCGTGGAGGCAATAGGGCAGGGGAACAACGGCTGGGTGGAGGTCCGGGGATTCCTTAACGAAAGAGGGGATGTGGTCATGGAGGTCAGCGACAGCGGCGGCCCGATTCCGCCGGAGGTCGAGGAGCGTATTTTTATTCCCTTCTTCACTACTAAAACCGATGGATCCGGCATCGGACTGAGCATCTCCCGCCAGATCATGCGGCTTTCGGGCGGCACCCTCACGCTGCGGACGCGCCCGAATACTACGTTCGTGATGACTTTCGTCCGGTAGGTTGAGATTTTCAATGTATTTAAAGTAGAGAGGTGTTGATATCTACAGTCCTGTTGCATAAAATTGTCTATTTTTCACACACCGTTGTCCCAAAAATTGACGCTTTCCGAATGTGATTATATATGTAGCTGTTTGAAAATCAGTTGTTTTTGTGTTTTGGCACGGTTTTGGAAACCACTTCCTTGAGCAGCCCGGCAAGGGCGAGAACTCGGTAGAGGTACGGATGATGGGATGAAACGATGATATTAGAACGAAACAATGATACGATTAGAGAACATCAGCAAAAGCTTTCGCTCCGAAACGGTGGAGACGAAAGCGCTACAGCAAGTAAATATGGAGGTCCGGAAGGGCGAGTTCATAGCCATAATGGGCCCTTCCGGTTGCGGCAAGACCACCTTGCTCAACATCCTCGGCCTCCTCAACACCCCCGACTCGGGCCGCTATCTCCTCGACGGTCGCGACGTGAGCGGCCTGCGCGAGCGCGACCGTCTGGCGTTGCGGCGCGGCGTCATCGGCTTCGTGTTTCAGAGCTTCAACCTCATTGACGACATGAACGTTTTCGAGAACGTGGAGCTGCCGTTGCGCTATCTCGGCCTCAGCAAGTCGGAGCGCAAGGCGAAGGTCAACGAGGTGCTGGACCGCATGAGCATCATCCACCGGGCGAGCCACTATCCGCAGCAGCTCTCCGGTGGGCAGCAGCAGCGTGTCGCCGTGGCCCGGGCGGTCGTCTCCAACCCGCAGCTCATCCTCTGCGACGAGCCAACCGGCAACCTCGACAGCCACAACGGCCTCGACGTCATGCACCTGCTCTGCGACCTCAACGCCGCCGGCACCACCATCGTCATGGTCACCCACAGCGCCCACGACGCCGGCTTCGCGCATCGCATCGTGAAGATGCAAGACGGAACGATTGAACGATGATGCGTGCTCTTGCGAGTAGGAGGTTCCGGCCTCCTATCGTCGGCTGGAATGGTGCAGCGATGAATGATGATGTCTCGGTGACGCATAGCCTCGGAGAGGCGACACGCGCGAAGCGCAATTAACCCCCATACAAGCGAAGCGCAGTGTGGGGGTCACACAAGAACCAAAAACCCAAGAAATATGAAACAAACCCCAAAAATCCTCAACATCCTCGGCCTCGCCGTGGCTATCGCCGCCTTCATGGTGGTGGCGATGGTAAGATACTATGACCTCCGGTACGACAAGTCCTATCCCGGCGCCGATCGCATCTATTCGGTGTGGCTCATGAAAACCATGTACCTCGGCAACGATACGATAGTGAGCTCTGTACGATCCGGCGATGCAGATTATCAGCTGCTTACAGGATTTCCTATGAAATGTAACAGCCAAATCCAATCCTCGGAGCAACCTTTAGAAGAGATTGAGGATGTCTGCACATTGAGCGGTTACGGCTATGGTTGGCAGCGGGTGACCGCGGAGAATAGCACCGCACCCGACACCATCTCTAAGATACAAATGACCATTCCGTCTTTCTTTCCCTTCTTTGGTGTTGAAATTAAAGAGGGAAATTTGGAGAAGTTTACCGATTTTAGAAATGCGGTGATTTCCAGCCGATTAGCAAAGATTCTGTTCCCGCACGGAAGCGCTGTCGGACAACGGATTATCTTAAGTCAGAATGATGGTCAAGAACGTTCAGTGCGAGATCTCGATACACTTACGGTGATAGCTGTTTTCAAAGACCTGCCGCAAAATAGTTCTCTGCATGATTACGAGGTGGTTCGTCACTATCCACCTGGCATCTTTTACGGTAATTTATATGTAAAAGTGAAAGATACAACGATGGTTAATATCTTGAAGAAAAAGATGTTGGATCGTTATCAAACAGCATATCACGCTTATTGGGACAATGTTGACACCACCGGCGACGAAGCATTAAGCCATGTGGAATATAAGCTAAAGTATAAAGATGCGCCGCAGGAAATCGACAATGTGATGATGAACTCTTTGCATGACAACTATTCTTCGCCCAACAATTTCTGGAATTTGGAAGCAAAGCGGTTCACTACGGTTTCCAAAGTGCTGAGCGTGTTTGGAATCGTGCTGTTGCTGCTCGCCTTCCTGAACTTCACCAACTACGCGGTGGCTACGGTGCCGCTCTATCTGCGCAAGACGAACATCCGAAAGATAGAGGGCTGTTCTAATACGCAGCTGCGATGGGAGATGTTCGGACGTTTCTTGCTCTCCGCCGTAATCGCGTTCCTCATTGCGTTAGTCATCGTGGAGGTGTGCGCCCGCACGAAGGTGATCCCGTTCGTGGAAATCAGTCTGAAATTGGCGGACAACCTGCCTGTGGTGTGGATTTCCGCCGCCGTCACCCTCTTGGTGGCCGTGGTCGCCTCGCTGTATCCGGTATTCTACACCACCGCCGCTGCTAACGTGGAATCGGCGTTGAAGAGTCAGCTCGCCACCCCCGAGAAATACGGCAAGTGGCGCAAACTGTTGCTTCGTATGCAGACCACCCCGGCCTCTGTTGTGCAGTTTTTCGCCTCTTTCGCCATCATTCTCTTCATGACATTGGTTTTTGTACAGAACCATCAGATGAAGACCGCCGATGTGGGCTTTGAAACGGATAACATCTATGTATCTCTATTTCAGAAGTCAGCTCCAAACACTACGAATCCTGCTCTCAAAGGGTATCAGGAAGATTTTCAGTGTAAGACTTTGGACTCTTTGAAAGGCGAATGGAAAAAGTTAGGGGAAATTGCGGATGTTACTTGGGCGGAGAATCCCATACTGGGACAAGGGGCCTCCTACGGCATGGTGACGCTTAAAGCCGGAGATGAAATGGTGTCGATTTGCGACCGCACCGTCTCAGCCAATTTCTTCCGATTCTTTGGTGTCAAAATGCTGGAAGGCAAAGACTTTGAAGAGGTTTGTAATGCATCGCGTAATGGCAGAATCCTTAACAAGTCGGCTCTGAAATTGACAAAGCAGTGGAAAATAGACTCGAATCGGCGCAATTCAGGCATTGATGGTGTTGTGCAAGATTTTCATAATATGCCACTCATCAATGAGATTGAACCTTGTATCTATTTTGCGAAGGTCAATGACGAACTCGTGTGGAATGATCCGTATATTTACATCAAACTGAAAGATGCTGGCAAACAAAAAGTTGACGTGTCTTTAGTAAGCCAAATGGACGCCGTTTGCGCCCACATAGGACAGTTATGCCCGTTCACCTCGCTGAAGGATGCCATCGACAAGGAGTACGAGAAAGAGGACGACTTCGCCAAGCTGATGGTTCTTTTTGGGGCGGTCACGTTGTTCGTCACGCTCACCGGCTTGCTCGGCATGGTGATGCTCGACAGCCACTACCGTCGGCGGGAGATGAGTCTGCGCCGCGTGTATGGTGCCTCCAAGGAGAATCTCCTGTGGCAGGTGGTCCGCAACATCCTCATCATCTGCATGTTGTGCTTCGCCGCCGCTGCGCCCTTGGCCGTCAGCCTCTTCCGCAAATGGCAACAACATTTCGCCTACAAAGCCGACATCCCCGTCTGGGTCTTCCTCGCCGTCTTCCTCTCCATCACCCTCCTCGCGCTGGCCATCACCGCCTGGCAGACGCTACGGACGTTGCAGGAGGATCCTGCGGAGGTGATACAATGATACGATGATGCGTGCTCTTGCGAGTAGGAGGTTCCGACCTCCTATCGTCGGCCGGAATGGTGCAGCAATAAATGATGATGTCTCGGTGACGCATAGCCTCGGAGAGACGACCCGCGCGAAGCGCAATTAACCCCATACAAGCGAAGCGCAGTGTGGGGGCCACACAAGAACGAAAAACCAACCCAATATGAAACACACCCCAAAAATCCTCAACCTCCTCGGCCTCGCCACCGCCCTGGCCGTCTTCATGATCCTCATGGCGCAGGTCCGCTACGACCGGCGCTACAACCGCTGCTTCGCGGACTCCGAACGGATGTACCGCGTGGAGGACAACCGTATCGGACAAGGATTTTCCGATTACTTTACACAAAGCAATCTTGCAGCATTCCTCAACAGTCAGAAAGAGGTGGAAGCGATAAGCTCGTTCCACAACCTGTACGGTTACGATTACTTTATGTTGCATAATCCGGCGAAAGACCTTGCTGATGTCTCTTTCATCCAGATCTATGACACGGACTTCTTTCCGTTTTTCGGATTCAAGTGCGTGGCGGGCGATTTTGCCCATCTGGATACTGACCACGAGGCCGTTCTGCCGAAATCGTTGGCCGACAAACTTTTTCCAAAAGGGAATGCCATTGGCGACTATCTTGAGATGGAATATCGCGACAAAAAAGTTTTGGAGCCCGAAGAAGACACTCTTCTGCGGTATCGGGTGGTGGCGGTGTATCAGGACCTGCCCGAAAACAACTCTATCGGGAATCCTGTGATCTTCTTTGATCCGCCTCGCTTGAAATACGAGATTGTCAGTGTCAACAGGGACTCCCTAAATGCGAAGTGGCCATGGCCGGAACCGTTCTATTATTGGGTCTTCACCACTCGAATGGAAACCGACACGCTGTTCACAAGGCTACATCTGCGCAGCGAAACCGAGAAAAAGGAGGAACCATTTCTCATTGCCGGGTCAAATATAAACATGAGAACAAAGGCTGGGCATACGAAGATGCTGAGACTCAGGGCTTCCACTGACTCTGCCGACCATACGCCTGTGCTGGTGAAGGCCAAGATGGAGAAACCGGATCCGATGGGATGCTTCTATGTGAAGTTGAAACCAGGCACGTCGGAGGATACGATAGCGGCACGAATCACAGCCCAATACGAGTGTTTTCAGAAGGCACAGGCACGGACCGGTGCGCCAGTGGTACGCTTAGTGGCGACCAAGGATATCCGCTTCGAGACGGATGTGGAATCTGATTATGGAACGGTGAGCCGCTTCGTGACGAACTGTCTGGCCGGCATCGCGTGGGCGGTGCTGCTCATCGCCTTCCTCAACTTTGCCAACTTCGCCATCGCGGAGGCACCCCTGCGGATGCGCCGCGTGAACACCCGCAAGGTGCTCGGCGAGTCGGACGGCGCAATTTGGTGGTCGATGGCGAAGGGCTACGTCACGCTCGCGCTCGTGGCCTTCCTCATCGCTTTCGTCCTCTTCCTGCTTTGCACCCGCCTACCCGAAATCCCCATGCTGTCCAACCCCGTCACCTTGTCCGGCAATGTTTCTATTGTATTGATTACCTTATTGCTGTCCATCTTTGTCGGAGTTATCGTTTCCATTTACCCAACGCGAATGGTCACCGCCGTGTCGCCGGATGTCGCGTTGAAGGGCAATTACGGCTTCTCCAAGACGGGGATTCGGCTGCGCACATGCTTCATCGGGTTACAATTCTTGCTCGCCTCTGTAATACTGACCTGCACACTGTACGTTGCTGTCCAAAACCGTTACCTCAAACAGTATGACATGGGCTATCAGACGCACAACATCCTGAATTACAGCTCGGATATCCGATACCAAAAGACAGACGAATTTGTTGCTGCGCTGAAAAAGCTACCCGGCGTAAGCGACGTGACGTTTGCTTCGCACAACATTCTTCGTCAGGGTTATTCGATATTCGGGCGGCCGATGTGGACGGCCGAGGGCGATTCTGCCACGACTGCGATCTTCAACGTGATGAGCGTGGCACCGAATTTCCTGAACTTTTTCGGCATCAAGATGGCCGACGGAACCCCGTTTGAGAAGTGCGATACGGCTGATACACTGCGTTATGTGATTTTCAACCGAAAAGCGCAGGAACAGTATCATCTGCAGTTGAACTGGTATTACAATTTTTCCGACGGGATGATGAAGACCCAGATTGTGGGCTTCTCCCACGACTTCCACTTCCGACCGCTTTACGACACCATCCAGCCGATGGCGCTGGAACTCGCCAACGAACTTGGAATGATGACGGGGCACTTCTTCGTGAAATACGACGACGGTGCCGATACCGCCGCCATAGTGCAAGGCATCCGCAGATTAGCCCACGATTTCGGGGATGATGGCGAGTTGAAAGTCAGCACCTTGGAGGATGATCTGGAAGGGCTCTACTCCAAGGAGGCCGGCCTATCAAAAGGGTTGTTCATCCTATGCGGAGTGGCGGTTTTGCTCGCGCTGATGGGTGTGGCGGGGATGCTGCTGCTGGAGATGACCTACCGCCGTCCCGAGCTGGGCTTGCGGCAGATCTTCGGCTCCTCCACGGGACAGCTGCTCGCCCGCACCAACGGCAAGTACGCCCTCCTCTGCACCGTCGCCTTCCTGCTCTCCGTGCCCGTCAGCCTCCTGCTGCTCCGCCAGTGGCTGCGGTTGTTCGTCGCCCACGCCTCCATCGCCGTCTGGGTGTTCCTCCTTGCATACGTTATCCTGTTGGCCCTCACGGTGTTGGTCGTCACGGTACAGTCAGCACTGTCGCTGCGGTTCGAGCCAGTGGAGACGGTGCGGACGTGATACTATCCCCGTCAGGGAATCCATATTAATATTCCGGACACCACACACGATTCCATCATCCCCGTCAGGGGATCCATATCTGTAGCCAGGGAATGCACACGGCCCGTCACAACCCCGTCAGGGGTTGCATGACAATGGATTACGATTAAAAAAACGGATTCTATGAATCCCCTGACGGGGATTTCGGAAACCATGCGGGGCATCCATCCGTTTTCTACAGATATGTGTCCCCTGACGGGGACGGGAGAATGTCGGAAGTCATCCACAAGACAACGTGGGGGCGTATCGCATACGCCCGAAGATAAAAACATCCTCCCACCCAAGATTCTCCCCATAAATCTCGTTATTACATATAGAAACCTATCCAAAACCTTAACCGTTATGAGAAAATTAACCTTAACCATCCTATTGGTTGTTGCAGTGGCGGCAACTTGGGCGCAGAAGCCTGACAAGAAAACCGTGAAATTGGAGAAACAGCTTGTGGGGACTTTCGTGGAAATTCCCTCGGTGCATTACAGCGAGTACATCCGCGACACGAACATGGAAGTGTACGCGTCTCAGGAAATCACGCTGGCGGGATTCCGCATGTTGGAAACGGAGGTGTCCAACAAGGTGTATGACGCCTTTCTGGAGGATTTGAAAGCACAGGGCCGGATGAAGGATTACGAGTCGGCCCGTGTCCATAACGAGGGCTGGGCTCCCTGGTTGGACAGACCTGTTGACGAGTTCCTGCAAGATCAGGGAGACTGGGCACCGGTTTATGCCAATTGCCCGGTGGTGAACATCAGCTACGAAAGCGCACAACTGTTTTGCCAGTGGCTGAATGAGAAGATAGCGAGTCCGGAGTGGGAATATATGCTGCCTACTCGAGAACAATGGCGGGGTGCGGCAAGTTGTGGTGACCCTAATGCATCCTATTCTAATGGTTCTCCATTTCTTGAAACCATTGCTAACAAACCCAGATATAACTATTGGCATGTCCCAGAAATGTATATCTCCCGCACGGACGATGGGTATAAAGTGATGGATCTTTGGTCTGTAAAATATCATATTCTCCCCACAGTGCCGGTAAAGACATACTACCGTAACGCCTACGGTCTCTACAATATGTGCGGCAACGCGGCGGAGATGGTTGATGAGCGCGGCGTCGCGATCGGCGGCAGCTGGTACGACCCCGGCTACGACATCCGCATCGACAGCGAGAAGCCCTACAACGGTCCCTCCCCGCTGATCGGCTTCCGGGTGATTGCGGTAAGGAAGAAGTGATTTTTTTGTAAGGATTTTCCCATCCTGTTGTCCAATGTCGTAAAAACCAAACGGTCAGATGAAAAACGTGAGGGAAAAGCAATTCGAGGAACTGGTGAAACAGTACAAGCGGACAATCTACTCGGTCTGTTACATGTTCTCCCGCGACAAGGAAGAAATCAACGACCTCTTCCAGGAGATTCTCGTCCGGCTGTGGTTGGGGTTCGACCAGTTCGAGCAGCGCAGCAGCGTGAGCACATGGGTGTATCGCATCGCGCTCAACACTGCCATCAACAGCGACAAACGGGCGAAACGCCGTCCGCAAACTGTACCGCTCAGCACTGACATCGACCCCTACGACCCGCAGGACTCCTCGCTCGAACAGATTCGACAGCTCTACGCGCTCATCAACCAGCTCGATGTGATGGACCGCGGACTTGTATTGCTGTGGCTGGAGGGCATCGGCTACGACGAAATTGCGGCCATTATGGGCATCACGGTTGCCAATGTCGGCATAAAACTGCACCGTATCAAGGAAAAATTGGTTCAGAAATCGAAATCCGTCACCCATTAATTCATTAACATTATGACAACAGAAAATCACAACCAAGAAATGGAGCTGGATGACTTGAAGGTGCAGTATCAGTCGCTCCAGGAGAAGTTCAACCAACAGGAGATCGTCAACAATGACTTGATTCACGAGATTTTGCATACAAAAATCACAGGATTCAGGCGTCGCAATATGGAGATTATGCTTACCTACGGATTGTTAGCCGCCGCAGTCTGTTGGAGCTGGTATCGTTTTGATCTCCGTTTCTTCTTCATGGTCATGTCCGTATTGCTTTTCGCCTTAATCGGGTTGTTTGAATGGCTGAGCTGCCGGAAAGTGCTGAAAATCAATACAGAAGATTCAGATATTCAATCATTCGTTTGGAAAATGGAGTGCATACGCACAAGATTCTCCATCGTATGGATGACCGGGGTCTTTGCCTTGTGCTTGTGGCTGATATGGTTCCTCTGCGAGATTGACTATCGTCGGGAAATAGCTATTTCATACGTACCTTTGGCGTTCATACTGATCTTATCCATTATCTTGATAATATGCAACATGGACCGCCTTGTCAAGATGAGTGACGAACTTTTGGCGCAGACTTTGCGATTGAACGGAAGCACCGTCGCCATAACATCGGATTACCATCGCAGTGGCGCATATTGGACGGGTATCGCCTTTCTTGCATTGAATCTTTTCGGGCTTTTCCTCAAGTTAGGGCATTTGCCTTTTGGCAACCTTACTATTATGGTGGCAGGTGTTACAGGATTAGTGTTTGTGCTGTTGACGGGGCGCCATCTTGTGCGGGTTGTCCCTGATGAGCGATTAATCA
>JAFXPL010000102.1 GCA_017527945.1 Bacteroidales bacterium
CCATGAGGGCAAACGCATCAACGTCGCCCTCGTCGGCAACCCCAACTGCGGCAAGACCTCCTTCTTCAATCACGCCACCGGCATGCGGGAGAAGGTCGGCAACTACAGCGGTGTCACCGTCGATTCCAAACTCGGATATTACCACTACAAGGACTACACTATAGTGATTGCCGACCTCCCCGGCACCTACTCTCTCACTGAATACACTCCCGAGGAACGCTACGTGCGCGAGTACATCATGGAGCAACGCCCCGACATCGTGCTTGATGTCGTTGATGCCTCCAACCTCGAACGCAACCTCTTCCTCACCACCCAGCTCATCGACATGAACGTGCCCATGGTGATGGCCCTCAACATGTATGACGAACTGGAGAAGAACGGTGACAAGCTGGACATTGACACGCTCAGCGAACTTTTCGGCTTCCCGATTGTGCCGACGGTCTCCTCGCGCGGCATCGGCATCGATGAAGTAATGGCCAGGATTGTTGATCTCTACGAGAATCTGGAACAGCATACCAAGCATATCCATATCAATTACGGCGCCGATTTGGAGAAGTCCATTGAAATCATCAAGGAGGAGATGCGGGCGCATCTGGATCTTTCGGGGGCTTATTCCACTCGTTATCTGGCCATTGAGATGCTTGCCGGCGACAAGGTGATTACCGAGATGGTGGGCAAATATGATGATGACGGCAGTGTGGCCAAGGTGGCTGACGAGCAGCGCGCCATCATCGAGAAACGCTACAATGAGGATGCCGCCACCATCGTCTCCGGCGCGAAGTACGGCTTTATTCGCGGGGCCTTGTTGGAGACTTTCCAGCAGGGTGAGGACCGCGGCAAGCAGCCCGCCTATTCCGTCGACAGGATTCTGACTAACAAGTGGTTGGGTTTCCCCATCCTTCTTTTCTTCCTCTTTTTTATGTTCTGGATGACCTTCACGCTCGGCGCCTACCCGCAGGCGTGGTTGGAGTCGTTCTTCGGCTGGCTCGGGCGTGTCACCACCCGCATCCTGCCCGAGGGTATCCTCCAGGATTTGTTGGTTGACGGGATCATCGCCGGCGTGGGCGGGGTCTGCTCTTTCCTTCCTAACATCCTGATTCTCTTCTTCTTTATTTCGATACTGGAGGATACGGGCTATATGGCACGCGCCGCGTTCATCATGGACAAGCTGATGCACCGCATGGGGTTACACGGCAAGTCGTTCATTCCCTATATCATCGGGTTCGGCTGCAGTGTGCCGGCGGTGATGGCCACGCGCACGTTGGAGAACCGCAAGGACCGCATCCTCACCATCATCACCGTGCCGTTCATGTCGTGTTCGGCGCGGTTGCCGCTCTACATGCTCATCATTTCGGCCTTCTTTGTCAAATACAAGGCGTTGACACTTACGGCCATTTATCTTTTCGGCATTCTGATGGCCATCATCACCTCACTGTTGGTCAAGAAAGTGGCGTTCCAGAAGGAGCGCGACCAGTTCGTGATGGAGTTGCCGCCCTACCGTATCCCGACCTTCCGCAACGCCGTGATCCACATGTGGGACAAGAGCGTGCAGTACCTCAAGAAGATGGGCACGGTGATTCTCGTGGCCACGGTCATCATCTGGGCGTTGGAGTATTTCCCACAGCATAGTCCGGCCATTGACGCCTACACCGCGCAGATTGAGCAGGTGGAGGCCGATGACACCTTGGATGAAGGCGTTAAAGCGGAGACGATTGCGCGGTTGGAGCTCGACCGCTCGGCGTGCCAGATCGAGGGCTCGTATATCGGGCAGTTCGGCAAATTCATCGCGCCGGTGTTCCGTCCGCTGGGTTTCGACTGGCAGATGGGCGTCTCCATCATCACGGGTTTTGCCGCGAAGGAGATTGTGGTGGCCTCCATGGGGGTGCTCTACCACAGCGACGCGGAAGCCGACGAGAACTCCTCGGCGTTGCAGAGCAGCCTCCGCAACCATGTCTGGTCGTCAGGGCCGGACAAAGGAAAGCCGGTTTTCACGCCGTGGGTGGCCTTCGGTTTCATGCTGTTCATCCTGCTCTACTTCCCCTGCGTGGCCGCGCTTTCGGCCATCCACCGGGAGTCCGGCGGCAAGTGGATGGCCTTCACGGCCGTCTATACCACCGCCGTGGCATGGCTTGCCGCCTTCCTTGTGCGGCTGATTTCAATGGCTGTGCTTTAAGATTCAGGATCCAGGATTCAGGATTCAGGATCCAAGTTATGCGGGATGTTTTTTTTTCAAAATTTTCGGATATTTCTGCTTGCAATTCAAAAAAATATTATATTTGCGGGTTGATTATTGTAGTGTGTATAACCGTTTTTGCGAGTTGCAACTATTTAGAAATGAGATGGATACGCTTCGGCGATTGAGCCGGCGGCGTTATGGTGTGCGGGAGAAGTGCTACTTTTTATACCAAAATTGGTGTGTAAGGTAGACGAGTACAAAGGATAAGAGAAATAAATAAGTGATGAATTAATAATGTAAAAAACATAAAGTATGAAGAAGAACTTAACCCTGTTGATGATGCTCGCGGCTTTTGTGGGCATCCTTTCCGCCCAAAGCGGACCCAAGTTCAACTACCAGGCGGTCGTGCGCAACGCCGACACGCTGGTGTACAACCAGGCCATGACGGTCACCATTACGGTGAGCGATGGAACCCACAACTTCGAGGAGACGCACGATACCACATCC
>JAFXPL010000009.1 GCA_017527945.1 Bacteroidales bacterium
CAGTGCGCCAAGAGCGGCAAGTGCGAGCTCCAAGCCCTCGCCATCCGCTTCGGCATCCGCAGCAACCCGTTCGTCGGCCCCGACCACGTCCAGTCCAGCTACCAGATTGAGGTTTCCCCCTCCATCATCCGCGACATGAACAAGTGCGTCATGTGCCGTCGTTGTGAGATGATGTGCAACGAGATGCAGACCGTGGGTGCCCTTTCCGCCATCGAGCGCGGCTTCCCGGCAGTCGTCTCCACCGCCTTCAACCAGCACCTCGACCACTCTCCGTGTACGTTCTGCGGACAGTGCGTGGCCGTGTGTCCTGTGGGCGCCCTTACCGAAGTCGATAACACCGCCAAGGTCATCCGCTCCATCGTGGATCCTTCCAAGAAGACGGTCGTCCAAGTGGCTCCCGCTGTGCGTGTGGCTCTCGGCGAGGAATTCGGCATGAAGCCCGGCTCCATCGTGACCGGCAAGCTCACCGCCGCCCTCAAGGCCCTCGGTTTCGACTATGTGTTCGACACCGACTGGAGTGCTGACTTGACCATCATGGAAGAGGGTACCGAGCTCCTCGGCCGCCTCAAGAGATTCCTTGGTGGCGACAAGGATGTCAAGCTGCCTATCCTGACCTCCTGCTGCCCGGCATGGGTGAACTTCTTCGAGCACCAGTTCCCGGAACTGAAGGAACTGCCCTCCACCGCGAAATCCCCGCAACAGATGTTCGGCGCCATGGCAAAGACCTATTTCGCCGAAAAGATCAACTGCAAACGCGAAGACATGGTCTGCATCTCCGTGATGCCCTGCCTCGCCAAGAAGTACGAGTGCGGTCGTGACGAGTTCAAGGTGAACGGCAATCCTGATGTCGATTTCTCCATCACCACCCGCGAGCTGGCCGCCCTCATCAAACAGGCCAACATCGACTTCACAAAACTTCCCGAGGAAGAGTTCGACAGCCCGCTCGGCGAATCCACCGGCGCTGCCGTCATCTTTGGCACCACCGGCGGCGTGATCGAGGCTGCCGTGCGTATCGCCTACGAGCTCTATACTGGAAAACAGTGTCCGAAGATCGACTTCGAGGAACTGCGCGGTCTGGAAGGCATCCGTTCCGCCACCATCGACTTCGACGGCCTGCCGATTAATATCGGTATCGCCCACGGCTTGAAGAACGCCCGCAAGCTGTTAGAGGACATCAAGGCCGGCAAGTGCAACTTCCACGCCATCGAGATTATGGCATGCCCTGGCGGCTGTATCGACGGCGGTGGCCAGCCCCTGCACCACGGCAACGGCGACATCATCAAAGCCCGTTGGGAAGCCATCTACCAAGCAGACAAGAACATGCCGATCCGTAAATCCCACGAGAACCCGTCCATCCAAACCCTCTATAAGGAGTTCCTGGGCGAGCCGTGCGGTCACAAGTCGCATGAACTGCTGCATACCCACTATTTCGACAAACAGACAACAGTTGAGGTTGATTTAAACAAATAATACTGTTGCAGTCATTCATCAATAATTAAAAAAGAACATTATGGATAAGATAATTATCAAAATGAAAAAAGAAGTCAGTGACAAGATTATTGAGATCTGCGACAGCTTCAATAATGCTCCTGGCGAATTGATTAACGTGTTGCACCAGACGCAGGACTTCTTGGGCTACCTCCCCGCCGAGGCCCAGGAGTTGATTGCCGAAAGACTGCACATCCCGACCGCCAAGGTCTATGGCGTGGTCTCCTTCTACTCTTTCTTCACGATGGTGCCGAAGGGCAAGTATCCGGTGTCTGTCTGCATGGGCACGGCCTGCTACGTGCGCGGTGGCGAGAAGATTCTGGAGTCCTTCGAGAAAGAACTGGGCATCATGCCCGGCGAAACGGACAAGGACGGCGTTTTCTCCCTCACTTCCCTGCGCTGCGTCGGCGCCTGCGGTCTTGCTCCCGTCGCCCTGGTGGACGGCAGAGTCTATGGCCGCCTCGCCCCCGCCAACGTCAAGGCTATTGTCAAAGAATACAGAGACAAGGAAAACTAATTTTTGTATAGCTTGATATTGGAAAAGGCACTCGGAAACGGGTGCCTTTTTTGGTAACTTGTGATTCGGAGAAGCCACGATGTGAAAATCCGAAAATTTCACTCCGTACCGCTTTTCATCTTCGTCAACCTTTCGTATTTTCCTAGTTGCCCATTCCTCCAAAAAATGTATCTTTGCCGTCTTAAATTGGAATCACTATGGGCGCATTCAAAGCTTACGACTTTCGCGGAATCTACGGCAAGGATTTCGACTTGGACACCATCTATAAGTTCGGGTTCTTCCTGCCTTCGCTGCTAAATGCCGACAAGGTACTGATTGGCAGGGATATGCGGCTGACATCCGATGACATGTTCCATGCCCTCGCACGCGGCATCACCGACGCGGGCGCGGATGTCTATGACATGGGGCTCACCACCACGCCGATGGTCTATTACTTCACGGCCAAGCATCATTTCGATGCCTCAGTGATGATTACCGCGTCTCATAACCCCAAGGAATACAACGGGTTGAAGGTCTCCCGAAAAGATGCGCTGCCCGTGGGCTACGACACCGGTCTGGGCGAGCTGGAACAAAAAATACTGCACAATGAAGTTGTCCTTTCCGCCCCGAAAGGCAACGTCATCAACTACCCCGTGAAGGAGGAGTACCTGCAATTCCAATCGCAGTACCACTATCCCATTGACAACCTGAACATCGTGATGGACTGCTCCAACGGCATGGCCTCCATCCTCGTGAAGGAAATCTTCGGGGAGCAACCGCTCTACCTGTTCGACACCCTGGACGGCACCTTCCCGAACCACGAGGCCAATCCCCTGGAACCCGAAAACATCGTCGCACTGCAAGAAAAGGTGCGCGAGGCCAAGGCCGACATCGGTGTCATCTTCGACGGCGATGCCGACCGCGTGATGTTCGTCGATGAGCACGGCGACTTCATCCCGCCCGACCTGATGATTGCCGTCTTAGGACACTATTTCATTGAAGAAAAAAATGTGCAAGGACTTGTAATCCAAGATATTCGAACATCAAAGTCAGTGGCTGAATATTTGGAGAAGATGGGTCGCGAAATGTACATCTGGCGGGTGGGCCGCGCATACGCCGCCATGAAGCTGCGCGAAATCGACGGCGCGTTTGGCGGGGAATATGCCGGCCACTACTACTTCCGAGATTTTTTCTACTCTGACTCTGCCATGATTGCCGCCCAAGTAATCCTGCATATTGTAGCCGAGATGAAGAGAAAAGGCGTGTCCGTGTCGCAACTCATCGGCCGCATCCGGCGTTATGCCAACTCCGGCGAAATCAACTTCACCATCGAGGAGAAGAAAGCGGCGATGGAAGCGGTGAAGACGGCCTGCACCGAACGCGAAACACCCACCAAGATCCTCGACTTCGACGGCTATCGTGTGGAATTCCCCGACTGGTGGTTCAACATCCGCCCGTCGAATACCGAACCCTACCTGCGCTTGCTCATGGAGGCGCGAACGGAGGCGTTGCTCGCCGAAAAACGAAACTTCATCGAAAATATACTGAAACCGTTTATAATACGTTAAACCACTCCCCCTCGCGCTGCGGCTTTCGCCTTGCACAGGGCTGCTTAAAGGAAAATATTTTAAACTTTGAACCTTGAACGAAACCACCTCCGCTTTCACGCATTGTCGCGACGAATCGTGATGATCGGGGCAGTGTTGTGCCTGTTTCTGACCTCCCATGCCCAGTTCTACAACGGCTCGCAACTCTCCTTCGGGAAGAACCGCGTGCAGCACCAGAATTTCAACTGGCAGTTCTTGCGGGCGGAACAATACGATGTCTATTACTACCCCACGGGCAGGGCACTCGCGCAATATGTCTTCTACAAAACGCCGGAAATCATCGCGGAAATCGAACAGCTCCTGAATTACACTTCCAAAAAGAAGTTGCAAATCATCGTCTATAACACACAGTCGGACTTCCGAGAGTCGAATTTCGCCTACGACTATGAAGACTTCTATAACCAAGGTGGTGTCACGAACATCTATGGCACAAAGATTTACATCTACTTTGACGGCAACCGTGCGCATTTGGACAAGATGATCCGCAGCGGCATCATGAACGTGTATGCCCACTGGTTGGTGCAAGGCGCGACCATCGGGTCCAACATCTCCTACGACTACCTGATGAACGTCTCGGGTTGGTTCTACAGCGGATTGGCCTCTTACTTTGGCGAACATTGGAGCAGCGATGTGGAAACGCACGTCAAAAACGGCATTCTAACAGGCAGTTACAAACGCTTGGAAGAACTTTCGCCCGTTGACGCCACCTACGCCGGGCACTCCTTCTGGAAATATCTTGTGGAAGTATATGGCGAGGATGTGATTCCGAAGGCGCTCTACTTCACCCGTTCCGGAAAGAGCGTCGAGAACGGTATGGCACGGGCCACCATGACACCATTCAAAGCGCTGGCCACCCAATGGTACAAATATTACATAGTGATGTTCCACCCTGACATGGACAAGGCCATGCCCGCCGGCGAGGAAATCCTGCGCAAGCCCAATCCCAAACGCGACTACGCCCGCTTCTGCTTCGCCCCTGACGGCGATAAGTACGCATACGTCACCAACGAGGCCGGACAGGTACGCGTGTGGATGAAAACCCCCGATCGCAAAAACCCGAAATGCATCCTGAAAAAATACGCCAAAACAGAAGACAACCCCGACCTTTCCTTCCCGCTCATTTCCTGGCATCCCTCCGGCGAAATCCTCGGTCTCACCCTCGAATCCAAGGGCGACTGCTTCTTCATCCCTTACGATTTGGAAAAACGGCGCTGGGGCAAGAAACTGCTGGTAGATGTCGAGAAAATCACCTCCTGGTGCTACGCCCCCGACGGGCAGACGATGCTCTTCTCCGGCTTCAAGAACGGCCAATCCGACTTGTTCGTCTATAGCTTCCTCGCACGGTCGTTCCAGAACATCACCAACGACTTCTACGACGACTACAACCCCGTGTTCGTGAATCCGAAGCAGATTGTGTTCGCCTCAAACCGTCCGGTGGACTCCATCTTACTGAAAGACAACTTTTTGGATGCTTCCAAACAACGAAAATACAACCTGTTCCTGTACAATTACAAGACCAAAGACACGGCCTTGCTTCGTGTGACCGACTCGCCTTTTGCGGACGAATACGACATCCAAGCAATTGACAAACAGCGAGTTATGTATTTGAGTGATGAAAACGGCGTGGTGAACCGCTACGAGGCCACGTTCGACAGTTCCATCAGCCGCATTGACACGGCGGTGCACTACATGTACTACGCTTCCTCCAAACCGCTCACCGACCGCGCCTACAATATTGTGGAGCATGCTTACAATCCCGCCACCAACACCGTGGCCGACATTTCGCTGACGGACAATTACAAGCATATCTGGTTCACGGAGTTCCACCCTCTCTACCATCCGCAAATCGAGCCCTCACGGTTTCACCAACAAGTGCAGAAAGATTATATCCAACAATTTGAAAAACAGGATTCTACAGACAGCTTGAAGGCCGTAGAACCGAACCAGTCGCATGGCTTTGTTCTCTCCAATGAAACGAGCAAGCGGCAACCGGAAGCTATCGAAGAGGGCGACACCACCTACACGTCCGCCAAATCCGGAAAGAATTTCCCAATCCCTGTAGGACTACCCTACAGAGTGCAATTCTCCATAGACCAAGTAATTACGCAGGCCGACTTCAGCTTCCTGAACACCTCCTACCAGCAGTTCGAAGGCGGCACCTCGCCTATCTACCTCAACACCGGCTTCAATGCCTTGTTCATGCTGGGAATCAATGACCTGTTCGAGGACTACAGAATCACGGGAGGCTTCAGAATCGGCTGGGATTTGGGCAGTTACGAATTTCTGTTCAGCTATGAGAACCTTGCGCGCCGTCTGGACCGCCAGATCACGCTGCACCGGCAATCCATCACGTCCGATGTGGGGAACTACGTCTATCGGCAGAATTCCAACAGCCTGTTCTACACGCTGAAACTGCCGTTCAACAAGACCAACAGCGTGCGACTGACCCTGAAAGGGCGCTACGAGACCAACGTGGTGACGGCCCTGAACGACCAGACCTTGAAAGCGGAAGACGCACGCCATGTGTGGGCGGGCGCTAAACTGGAGTACATCCTCGACACCTCCAAGGAGCTCTACACCAACCTGTGGCGCGGCACCAAACTGAAATTGTTTGCCGAATACGAACAACGCCTTGAACGTGAAACACTTAACTTATTTGTCGTAGGTTTTGACGCGCGAAAATCGTTCAAACTCTACCGCAACATGACACTAGCCCTGCGCCTTGCCGGCAGCACCAACACGGGAAGCGCACGGCTGGTCTATTACATGGGTGGCGTGGATACGTGGATCGGAGCGAAATTCAACCGCGACATCTCGGTGGATCAGACCAAGAACTACGCCTACCAGACGCTGGCCACGAACATGCGCGGCTTCCGGCAGAATATCCGTAACGGCACATCCTTCCTGGTTTTCAACGGGGAGCTGCGCATCCCGATTGTGCAGTTGATTGCCGGACACAAAGTTTCGTGGAACATGCTTAACTCATTGCAACTTAATCTGTTCGGAGATGTTGGAACGGCTTGGACCGGCTTCACGCCCTATTCAGCAGACAACTGCCTCTATATCCGTCACATCGACAGCGGCCCCATCCATGCGGAGGTGAAGCGGCAGGTCGATCCCTGGGTGGGAGGCTTCGGCATCGGCGCAAGAATCTCCGTTTTAGGCTATTTCCTGCGCTTCGACTACGCTTGGGGCGTGGAAGACTTCCATATCGACAACAAAAAGGGCATGTTCATGTTCTCCATCGGGACAGATTTTTAATAGTCTGTTGTGGCTTCTGCAATGAAAAAAAGAGTATTTTTGCACCGCTTTTGAAATATCAAATAAAAAAACAAATAACCTATGAGAAAATTAGTTGCATTAAGCATGGTAGCGGCCACCGTGATGCTGTTGAGCGGCTGTGGCCTGGGAAAGATGGTCAAAAAGTACCCAGAAGTGACGGTTACGTTAGACAATCCCGACTTGGAGAACAAGGGCGGCGAAGTTGCCTACACCATCAAGGGCACCATTCCTCCAAAATATATGAAAAAGAAGGCCACAATGACCTTCACCCCGTCATTATCTATTGACGGCGAGAAGGTTACGCCTCCGTTTGCCACCATCAAGCTGAAAGGCGAAAAGGCCAAAGGCGAAGGCACCGTGATTCCTTACAAGAAGGGCGGCAACTTCACGCAGAGCGGCACTTTCAAATTTGACGAGAAATACGAGACGGCAGAAATCGTGACCGGCGCCGAAGCCAACTTGAAGAAGAAGTCGCACGTGTTCGGTGACCGTAACCTCGGAGAAGGCATCAGCAACACCAGCTCCCGCGCCAACCTGAACCCCAAATTGACCGACAACGCCAACAGCGGTTCCGCATTCCTCCTTGCGCCGCACAACTACAAGGCTGAGTTCATCGGCAGAACGGCCACCCTCTATTTCGACCTCAACAGCTCCAACATGAACTGGAACAACCCCAACAACAAGACCCAGGCCGCCAAGGACTCCATCAAGGCGTTCACCGACTTCATGGGCAACGACTTCATCATCGACCGCGTGGTAATCTCCGGCTGGGCCTCCCCTGAGGGTGAAGAGACCAACAACCAAGGACTTTCCGAACGCCGCTTCCAAGTGGGCAAAAAATGGTTCAGCGACAAGTTCAACGCTTACCTGAAAGACTATGCGAAGCGTAACAACATCAAGATGAAAGATCTGCAGAAGCCTGTGTTCGAATATGTGAACAACGCCAAAGGTGAGGACTGGGACGGCTTTGAGGCCGCTATCGAAAAATCGAGAATCGCCCAGAAGAACCAGATCCTCAACGTGGTGCGCTCCCAGGCCAACAACGATATGCGCGAACAGAAAATCCGCGAGATGACGGACATCTATCCCGAAATCGCCGACGCCATTCTGCCGCCGCTACGCCGCGCCGAAATCCAGATGATCTGCAAGAAACACGACACCTACTCCGACGCCGAGCTGATCCGTCTGGTGCAGTCCAACCCGAACAGCTTCTCCGTGAACGAGCGCCTCTACGCCGCTTCCGTGGCTCCCGACATCGCCACGAAGGAGAGCATCTACAAAGCCCTTATCAACAACAAGAGCACAGAGAACGACTGGCGCGCCTACAACAACCTCGGCGCCCTGAAACTTAACGAATACTACCAAAACGGAAACCAGTCCTCCCTGGACGAGGCACTGAACTACCTGCAGAAAGCCGCCGCCCTCTCCCCGAACAACGGCATCATCCTGAACAACATGGCCATCGCCGATTACCTCAGCGGTGACCTGGCAGCCGCCTATACCAACTTCGAGGCCTCCGCAAACGCCTCCGTGCAGCCGGTGAACCAGAACTACAACACCGGCGCACTCAGCATCCTGAACGGCGACTACAGCAAGGCCACACAACTGATGGGTGGCAAAAGCTGCGACTATAACACTGCACTGGTGCAGTTGCTGCAAAAGGACTACAACGCCGCCAAGGCCACGCTGGACTGCGTTACGGAAGTGGATGCCAAGACCGCCTACCTGAAGGCTGTCCTCTCTGCCCGCATGAAATCGGAGGAGGGCGTCTATAGTAACCTCGCCACCGCCATCGACCTTGATGCCTCTTACAAGAAGACCGCCAAGCGCGATGCCGAGTTCAAACGCTACCGCCACTCCGACCGCTTCAAACAGCTGGTGAAATAAATAAGGATGAAATATTTATCATACATAATCCCCGTAGGAAATATCTTTCCTCCGGGGATTTTTTTCCATTTCCCGATTCGTTTTTTTTATATTTTTGCGACTGAAAATCAGTTGCAATGAGTCGAAAGGAAAAACATCAGGTTCACGCGTGAAGTTTTAATGTCCGGATTCCGGCAGAACTGCATGCTAAAATCGCCATGTCCGCCCAAGAAGCCGGAATTTCATTAAACGCTTACATTCAAAAAATTTTAGCTTCCGTGGTATTATAGCGTAATTGAGGGAAACGGCAACTATTGTTCAAAACGATATATAACAAGTTGATAGAAAAATGATTACAGAAAACCGAAATGTGGCTATCGCCTACGACTTCGACGGGACGCTTGCGCCGGGCAACATGCAGGAATACAACTTCATCCCCGACCTTAACATGGACAAGGGGACGTTCTGGCAAGAGGCCAACGAACTGGCCAAAAAGCACGATATGGACGAGGTCCTTGCCTACATGCACCTGATGCTGATCAAGGCCAAGGAGCAAAATCTCGACATCCGCGAGGCGACTTTCATGAAATACGGGGAAAAAATCACCTTTTTTGAAGGAGTGGAGCGCTATTTCGACCGCATCAACGCCTACGCAGCCTCGCAAAACCTCCATTTGGAACATTTCATCATCTCTTCAGGACTGCGCGAAATCGTGAAAGGCACGGCCATCGCAAAACATTTCAAAAGCATCTTCGCCTCCGGATTCCAATACGACGAAAACGGAATTGCCTGCTGGCCCGCCCTCGGGGTGAACTACACCAACAAGACGCAATTCCTCTTCCGCATCAACAAAGGCATCTACAATTCGTACGACAACACACTGATTAACAAGTCGATGCCGGAAGATGAACGTGCAGTGCCCTTCTCGAACTTCATCTACATCGGCGACGGCGAGACCGATGTGCCCGCCATGAAAATGGTCAACCTCTACGGCGGCACCACCATCGCCGTCTATAATCCGCAGTCCGTGGCCACACCCTCGCACCCCCGCTCCTCCAAGGATGTCTGCATCGACCTCATCCGCCACAACCGCGCCGACTATATCGCCCCCACGGTCTATACCGAAAACAGCGAGCTGGACCTCATCCTCAAGAGGGTCATCGACAAAATCGCGATGGAGCAGGATCTTCTTAACATCAAGTACAAAGAATTAGGAATGGAAATCAGAAATCAACGGGCGGATTAAACGATATGGTGGTGGTTCATTGTATGTTTTGACGGAGAAAAACAGGGAAAAATGGTTTTGCTTGATGTCCGAAATTCGGGATTCTTTATAGTATTAATATGAATATCAATTAGATACAAAAAATGGAAAAACTATACGAAAAATACCTACAAACCTCGGGCGTCTGCACAGACAGCCGGAATCTGACGGAAAACTGCCTATTCGTGTGCCTGAAGGGAGCCAATTTCGACGGGAACCGCTTCGCCGCCGAAGTTCTGAAACAAGGCGCGAAATACGTCATCACTGAAAACCGCGACCTACTGGGGAATCCCCGCGCAATAGTGGTCGAAGACTCGCTCCTGACCCTCCAGCAACTGGCCCACTACCACCGCCAGCAGTTGAAAATGCCCGTCATCGGCATCACCGGCACGAATGGTAAAACCACCACCAAAGAACTGATAAATGCCGTTTTATCAAGCACTTACAAAACAACCTGCACGAAAGGGAATCTTAACAACCATATTGGGGTGCCGCTCACATTGCTCTCCATCAAGCCCACCGACGAAATGGCCATCGTGGAGATGGGGGCCAACCACGTCGGGGAAATCGACGCGCTCTGCCAAATTGCGGAACCCGACTTCGGACTGATTACCAACATCGGGGTGGCCCACATCGAGGGTTTCGGCTCGAAAGAGAACATCATCAAGACAAAAAAGGCTTTGTACCAGCATGTTATAGCGAAAAAAGGGACGCTCTTCGTCAACGAATGCGACCCCATTTTGAAAGAGGACCTCCACTACGACAATGTCGTATTTTATGGGAAAGAAGCTGAAAACCAGATTGTTTCAATGAATCCATATCTTACCATCCGTATCGGGGCGGAGACGGTGGCCACCCACCTGACCGGCAGCTATAACATCTGGAATTTCCTCGGTGCCGCCGCCATCGGTCGCTTTTTCCACATCGAAGACCACGCCATCGCCAAAGCATTAGGGGATTACGTTCCATCCAACCACCGGTCGCAGGTGAATCGAATCGGCAGCAACATCATCATTTCCGACTACTACAACGCCAACCTGACCAGTATGACCGCCGCGCTCAAGAATCTGGCGCAGTTAGAACATCCCCGCAAAGTAGCCGTCTTGGGCGACATGCGGGAACTCGGCGACTTAAGTGTCGAAGCGCATACAGAAATTGCGCAACTAACTGATAACCTGCATATTGAAACCTATTTTGTAGGACAGGAATTCGGCAAAGTCACAAGCCAAAACACCTTCGCCGATGTGGAAGAGGCCAATGCTCATTTCACCGCGCATCCAATAGAAAACGCCATGATCCTGGTAAAAGGCTCCAACAGTATGCACCTCAACAAGTTAACCGCAATATTGGGCGCATGAAAAACGAATGGAACGGCATCGGCGTGATGTCGGGCACCTCCTTGGACGGCATCGATTTGGCCTGGTGCCATTTTACCCGAAAGAAAGATGGGAAATGGGACTATCGCATCGAAAAAGCGGTAACGGTTCCCTATTCCGCCACAATGCGGGAACGGTTGGCCGATGCTACACAACTATCTGCTTTTGAGTACGTTAAGCTCAACAACGATGTGGCGGAATGCTTTGCAACGGCTATCAACGATTGGTTGGGTGAAGGTCCGCGCCCGGACTTCATTGCCTCGCACGGGCACACCGTGTTCCACCAGCCGTCCAGCGGGCTGACCACGCAGATTGGCAATGGAGCCGTTATGGCAGCACGAACCGGCATTACGACGGTATGCGACTTCCGCACCAAAGACGTGGCACTGGGCGGCCAAGGAGCTCCGTTAGTGCCCATCGGCGACGAGCTGTTGTTCGGTGAGTACGATGCCTGTCTCAATTTGGGTGGATTTTCAAATATCTCCTATCGTATTGACAAACAACGAATTGCATACGACATATCACCCTGCAACATGGCCTTGAACCTGTTGGCCAACCGTGCCGGACTTCCCTACGACGAAAATGGAAAGCTGTCGCGCGGCGGGGTCATCATCCCCGAACTTTTGCGACAACTGAACACCCTTGACTACTACCGCCAAACACCTCCGAAATCGTTAGGCAAAGAGTGGTTTGAAGAGCTATTTCTTCCTGTTTTGCAACTATTTATCCCAAAAGAGACTTTGGCGAATGTGGCACGAACCGTGGTGGAACACATCGCGATGCAACTGGCAGCCAACGTTCCTGCCACGGCCAAAACGTTGCTGGTCACAGGTGGTGGAGCGCACCATTCTTTTCTAATACAACAACTTCAAAATCAATGTGATAAGTTAAAAATTATGCTCCCGGAGCGTTTGATTATTGACTACAAAGAAGCCTTGATTTTCGCATTCTTGGGTTTGCTGCGGTTGAACGGGGAGGTCAATTGCCTGAGCAGTGTCACGGGCGCAAGTGTGGACAGTTGCGGCGGATGCGTGTATGTGTGAGAACATTTTCATCGACCAAGGTTTTGCATTGCCCAATTTTTTCTACCTTTGCAAACTGAAATTTTATAGAGCCAAATACTTATGAATCAAATAATCACACTGTTAAGCGACTGGCGCTTGCGCGACCCGTATGTGGCCATGCTCAAAGGCACACTCCTCAAAAGTCTGCCCGATGCACAAATCATCGACATCACCCACTATGCCGACAAGTTCAACCTCATACAAACAGCGCTGCTGATGAAAACCGCCTACCAGTCGTTTCCGAAAGGATCCATTCATCTATTGCTGACCAACATGTCGCTGAATTCCACCTTCTCGCCCGTACTGCTGCAACACGAAGGCCACCACTTCATCGGCGAGGATAATGGCACTTTTTTTCTGATGTTTGGTCATGAAGCGGCATTGAATGGGTTTCAACTATCTGATTCAAAAGAAAATACGTTGAGTCAAATATGCCGGCTTATCCAACTTATACGGGATGGTCATGTTGAGGAGGAAGCGTCGCAATACACGAAATTCAAACGAATGTTCATGGAATTGCCGGAGAACGACACTTCCAATCAGCGTATCGAAGGTCAGATTATCTATATCGACGCCTTCAACAACGCCGTCACAGACATTCCTGCGGCAATGTTCCATAATGCCGTAGGGAAACGTCCGTTCACCGCCACCATCCAGTCGAAAGGCTTATGGACCATCACGAAACATTTCGACCGCTATCAAATGTCTGATAATGAAATGTTTCTTTGTGACAACGCATTGGGTTACATTGAAATCGCCTCCTACCAGGCTGACGTGGCAATTTTGACAGATCTGGAGCCCGGCGACAAAGTATATATCAAATACGAATAGCATGTTTACTGTAGGATTGGTTCAAGCGGACATAAAGCCGAACAACAAGGCCGGAAACCTCAAACATTATTCCGAATGGCTGGAGCAGGAAATACGGGAGCCTGTTCATTTGTTAGTGTTTCCGGAAATGTTCCATTGCGGGTTTTCGCCCAACATCCTGGAAGATGCGGAACCCGACAACGGAGACAGCATCTATTTTCTCTACATGACGGCCTACAAGTTCCAATGCGACGTGGTGGCCACTTTGCCGATCCGGAAAGACGGCAAGCTCTATAACCGTTTAGTCTGGTTCTCTCGGGACCGTATTTTGGGCAGTTACGACAAGCATCACCTGTTCATGGGCGAAGAGGAGTTTTTCACGCCCGGCGAAAGCAAGACCATCGTTAACACTTTGGGTTACAAATTCTTGCCACTCATCTGTTTTGATGTAAGATTTCCCGAATGGAGCAGAAACAGAATGGTGAAAAGCCAGTTCGACTACGACTGCCTGCTCTATACGGCCAATTTCCCGGCACCGCGCGAAAGCGAATTGATTACCCTGGCGCAAGCCCGTGCCATCGAAAACCAGGCGTATGCCCTTGTGGTGAACCGTACCGGCGTTGACGGCTACGGACGCCGACATGCAGGAGGCTGCGCGGTCATCAATCCGCACGGCGAAATCGAGGCCAAAACCACCTCCTCGGAAGAACAAATTTTGATTCATTCTTGCGACTTCGACACCCTAAAACCCCTAAGAGAGCTGTTCCCGGTCTCTAAATTCTGGTAGAGAGAGGCATCTTAGAACATACTAAATTATTGATACTCAGTTAAAAATAAAAAAATTTATTTATTTGTCGGAGTGTAAGAAAAAAGTGTATATTTGCAGCCTCAAACCAACGATGGTGCTGTAGCTCAGTTGGTAGAGCAACGGACTGAAAATCCGTGTGTCACTGGTTCAATTCCCGTCAGCACCACGAACCCCGAATATTCGGGGTTTTTTTGTGTCTGGATGTGAAATTTCATCGTTCCTCTATTTTCCAAATTTTGTATTTTTGCCAAATTATTTTGATAAATATGTTTAGTCTGTATATCAAAGAATTAAAAGCTTTTTTAAGCTCCATTATCGGTTACATTTTCATCGGAGTATTCCTGATTGTCTCCGGTCTTTTCATCTGGGTTTTCCCGAATGTCAACAATGTGGTGGAATCGGGACTGGCTGACCTGCAGGGACTTTTCAATCTCTCGCAGTTCCTGTTCCTGTTCCTGGTTCCTGCCATCACGATGCGCTCTTTCGCGGAGGAAAAACGCACGGGTACCATGGATTTCCTGCTTACCCTCCCCTTAACAGACATGCAGATCGTGTGGGCCAAGTTTCTCGCCTGCCTCACGCTACTGGTCATTGCGCTGCTTCCGACCCTCGTCTATGTCGTAACCGTCTATTGGATAGGCAATCCCGTGGGTAACATCGACATGGGCAGCACCTGGGGCTCCTACCTCGGACTGCTCTTCCTCGGTGCCTCGTTCATCGCCGTCGGACTCTTTTCGTCGAGCATCACCAACAACCAGATCGTGGCTTTCATCATCGCGGCGCTACTTTGCTTCATCCTCTCCTTCGGCTTCGCCTTCATCTACTCCTTCGATGCCCTCGGCAACTTCGGCTACTACCTGAAAACATTGGGCATCGAGCATCATTACGCCTCTATCAGCCAAGGCGTTATAGACACACGCGATGTCCTCTACTTCTGCAGCGTCATCTTCATTTTCCTCTATTCCACCCGTCTGGTTCTGCTGAGCCGTAAATGGTAATATTTGAAAACTATGGGAAAGAACATCAATAAACAGAGCAAACAATTCAGAAGACGCACGACTCTCGGTCTTCTGGCGGCCATTGCCATCGTGGTTGTGGTGAATATTCTCTCCTCGTTTTTCTTCTATCGCATTGACTTGACGAAAGACAAGCGCCATTCGCTGTCGAAAAGCACCATCGAGATGCTGAAGAATCTGGAAGACCGCGTCTATTTCCGAGTATATCTTAAAGGGAAAAATCAACCAGCTGATTACCAGTTATTTGCAAAACAAGTAGAGCAGATGCTGCAGAATTTCCGCAGCTATTCCAAGAATGTCTATTACGAGTTCATCGACCCGATTGAAGGCAAAACAAACGAAGAGGTGAACGCCATTCTGGGCGAGTTCGTGAAGAAGGGACTGGATCCGATTCCCATCAGTCGAGAAGATGCTGGCGGGTTTTCCACGCAGGTGGTGATTCCCGGCGCCATTGTCTCTTACCGCAACCACGAATACCCTGCCAAGGTGGTGGTGGCCGACCCATCCGGTGCCGACTGGCTCAAATATTCCAACGAGGAATTGGAGTACAATTTAGTGGCGCCCGTCCGCCGTCTGCTGAAGACCGAGAAGCCGAAAGTGGCCTATTTGGACGGCCACGGGGAACTGGATTTCTGGAGCACCTGCTGGACAGCCATGCAACTGCAGCGGTTCTACAACGTCAGCCGTATCACGTTGGACGGGAAAATCAATGCCCTGCGCAACATCAGCATCGACGACACCATCTCCGGCAATCTGGTGCTGGGTGACAACAAGTACGACGTGCTCATCGTCGCGCAACCGACCCAGCCGTTCAAGGAATATGACAAATACGCCATTGACCAGTTCATCATGCGCGGCGGCAAAGTGCTGTGGCTTATCGACAACACTACGGCATCTTTGGATAGCCTACGGGCCGCTCCAGAGTTCTTCGCCACTCCAAGAGCCTTGTATATCAACGATTTGTTCTTCACCTATGGGGTGCGACTCAATACGGACCTCATTCAGGATCTGAGCTGTCTGCCGGTGCCGCAACAGGTCAGCGTCATCGGCGACCAGCCTCAATACAAGTTCATGGTCTTCCCATACTGCCTCGATGTCGTGAACTTCGGCAACCACCCCATCGTGCGCAACCTCAAGAACGTGAAGTCCGACTTTGCGGGCAGCATCGACTTGGTGGGCAACAACGCCGACCTCAACAAAACAGTGCTGATGACGACCTCCGAGCGCACCAAAGTAGTACCCACGCCTTCCATCGTGACATTGCGCGTGGGGATGGTGAAACCCAATATCCAGGAATACGCTTACCGGAACGTGCCGATTGCCGTATTGGTGGAGGGCAACTTCCAATCGGCGTACAAGGGCATCCTGCCCATCGAGTTTGACACCATCAAGGAGCTGGACTACCGCGACCACAGCGTCTATACGCGGCAGATTTTCGTCTCCGACGGCGACATCATCCGCAACCCGTTCGACAGCAAGCGCAACCAACCCTATCCGGCAGGTTACGACATCTACACGCGCCAAACTTTCGACAACACAGACTTTATCGTCAACTGTGTCAACTATTTGTGCGCGGATGACGATTTGCTGCAATTGCGCGCCAAGAACTTCAAAATCGGTTCCCTCAGCAATGAGAAGACCCGCAACCACAAGGTACTGTTGGCCGTGCTGAACATCGGCATCCCATTGCTGCTCATCGCATTAATGGGCACAGTGCTGATTGTTATGCGGAAAATGAAGTTCTCGAAGAAAAAATAAAGAAAGCTATTCGAACTGCACCGCCTTCACCGGCGAGATTTTCCGACTGATAACCCATGCCGGCACGACCAGCACGAGCATACAGGCGGCGAACACGCCGAAATTCAGCAATAAAACTTGCCAAAACTCGAACTTGATCGGGACAAAGTTCACGTAATAGGTGTCTGGGTTCAGTTTGATGAAATGGAATCTTTGCTGCAGCAAGCCAAACCCGAGCCCTATGACATTGCCGATAAGCAACCCTTTCAACAAAGTGCCGCCCGCCACAATGAGGAAGGTCTGAACCACATGTTTTGTCTTCATTCCCAGGGTTTTAAGAATTCCGATAAGTTTGGTGTTCTCCAAAATGATGATGAAAAATATCGACATCATCGTAATCATGCAAACACAAGTCGTGATGATCAACAGCACGGAGACGTTGGTGTCGAACAGGGCAATCCAGTCAAAGATTTCGGGATAGATTTGTTTTACAGTTTCAGCTTTCAAGTTGATATCTATTTGATGATGAAGCTGTTCTCCAACTTCATCCATCATGCTATAGTCGCGGGTAAGCACCTCAACGCCACTCACTTGCGCCGAATCCCAATCATTCAACTTTTGCACGTGCCGCAAATCAACCAAGGCGAACTTCGTATCGTATTCAGGCAATCCAGTCTCGTAAATACCTGACAGCGTAAAGCTTCGTTGTCTCGGCGGATCCTGCACAAAATAGGTGCGCACCTTGTCGCCGACTTTGATTTGCAACTTGTCGGCTAACCGCTTGGAAAGGATGATGCGGCTGTCCGCTACACTGTCGTTCAACTGTAACGTGTCACCTTCCAGCATGTTGCGTGCGAATTCACGACCGTTAAACGACTTGTCCACCCCTTTCAGCACAACGCCTTCCACCTGGTCAGCCGTCTTGATGATGCCCACTTTAGTGGCGTAAGGCTGCATCGAGACTACCTCAGGATGGCTGAAAACGTCATGTAGAAGAGTGTCGTTCAACATGATAGGTGTTTGTTCGTAGGAATAATTTCGGTCGTAATGGGAGATACGGATGTGCTGTCCCATGGCCACCACTTTGTCTTCGATTACCTGTTTGTAGCCGGCGGTCACTCCAATGGCAATCAACATGATGACCACACCGAGCGATACCCCGAACACCGAAAGCCGGATGATGGGTTTCGAAAATTTGTCGCCCTTATCACGCAGGATACGGCGAGCCAACTGCCAGTGGAAGGAAAGTTGTGACATATATATTATAACCTCAGCTTTTAGCTATTGGCTGTTAGCTGGTTATTCGTATCCGAAAGCCAATAGCCAACAGCTAATAGCTAAAAGCTGTATCCGATAGAAAATGGGGGTGAATAAAAATACACAGTAGAGGCAGGACTACCCCTGTCTCTGCTGTGTAGGTTATCGATTAGAACGTGTTGCCGGCGGCTTGGCAAGCGGTGATGGCCACGAGGCTGACAATATCCTCGACGGAGCAGCCGCGGGAGAGGTCGTTGATGGGAGCGGCCATGCCCTGCATGACGGGTCCGATGGCTTCAGCGCCAGCGAAGCGCTGCACCAGCTTATAAGCGATGTTACCAGTCTCTAACGACGGGAAAACCAATACGTTAGCTTTACCTGCGACGGGACTGCCGGGAGCCTTTTGCGCACCCACGGACGGGATAATGGCGGCATCAGCTTGCAATTCGCCGTCAATCACAAGGTTAGGATCCATCTCCTTGGCGATGCGGGTGGCATTCACCACTCTATCGACCAGTTCGTGTTTGGCGGAACCCTTGGTGGAGAAGCTCAGCATGGCCACGCGCGGCTCGATACCGGCAATGGTGCGGGCGGTTTGGGCCGTGACCACAGCAATCTGGGCGAGCTTGTTCTCGTCGGTGTTCGGATCGGCGGCGCAGTCAGCGAAAACCATCACACCATCGTCGCCCCACTTCTTGTCTTGGAAGCACATGATGAAGGCACCGGAGACCACGGAGATGCCGGGCAGGGTCTTCACAATTTGGAAGGCGGGACGGAGCACATCGCCCGTGGCGTGTTGGGCACCTGTGACTTCGCCGTCAACGTCCTTGTTCTTGATGAGCAGAGTGGCCAAATAGAGCGGATCTTCCACTTTCTTGAGCGCCTCCTCCATCGTCATGCCTTTGTTCTTGCGGATTTCATACAGCATATTGGCGTAAAAATCCTTTTTGGGGTTGTCCATCGGGTCGATGATGTCGGCCTTCGCGATGTTCTTCAAGCCCCATTCAGCAGCCTTGGCCTCAATGTTGGCCCTGTTGCCCAAAAGCGTGATGGCAGCATAGCCGTTCTCGATGATGATGTCGGCAGCTTTCAAGTTTCTTTCTTCTTCGCCCTCGGCCAAAACGATGCGCTTGTTGGCCTTCTTGGCGTTCTCTTTGATTTTTTCGATGATGTTCATTGCTTGTTTATATTGTTTATTGTTTATAAAGTTTACAAGTTTATGGCTTGCATTTCAAAAAGTCGGCAAATATACGTTTTTTATGGTTTTGCGGCTCGAACACCAAAATTCTGCGAAATGCGCCACCCTTTCTTTACAAATAATTGTTAATAAGATTTTATAATTTAGTGATTGCGAAATCCTTGCGAAACTTAAAAAACCACTTGACAACAAGGCTTTTCCGATGTATTTTTGTAGCACAAAATTTTAATACTATGAAAAAGAAAAATGAAGAAAATTTGCCCGAACAGGGTTGCGGCGCAAAGACGCCTGCGGAAAATGCGACAACGAATGAAGTTGTCAAGAATGAAACGGTCAATGAAGAGACTGCCGTAGAGGATTCAGAGGAAGAAGACACTCTTGATCAGGATGGGGAAATGGAACTCCATGCCTCCAAGAAGGACTTCCTGCTCTTTATGCACAAGCTTCTCCGCATGATGAAGGATGTCGTCTTTCTGAGCAGGAGCCTGCATGATCTCGAAAAGGATCCAATCTTCGACATGTTGCTGGACCTCAGCATGGTACATCTCAAAGAGATGAACGATTCTTCTATGAACCAGGAGGCCTCAGACGAAAATGATGACGACAGCGACAAAGAGGACAGCTGCGACGACGACGACGTCATCTCAGAAACACTTATCAGCTTGAAAGTAAAGAAGTTGAAAAATTAGCGACTGTTTTGTTCTGAACTATCTTTGCAAAAAACTGCGGAAAAACGGAAACAGACAGGAAAATTTCTGCAACTTTCCGCCTTTCCGCAGTTTTTGCATTGCTTTCCTCAATCCCCTAAAGAATAGCCGAAGCGTTTCATCTGCAGCTCGTTGTTGCGCCAGTCTTTGAGGACCTTGACGGACAGGTCGAGATAGACGTGCTTTTGCAGGAAATCCTCGATGGACATCCGCGCGTCGGTGCCCAGTTTCTTGATGGCCGAGCCCTTGCTGCCGATGATGATGGCCTTCTGCGTGGAACGCTCCACGTAGAGGGTCGCGGCTATCCGTACAATCTCAGGCTCCTCCTTGTAGCTCTCCACCACCACCTCCACGCTGTACGGGATTTCCTTCTTGTACTGCAGAAGGATCTGCTCGCGGATGAGCTCCGACACGAAGAAGCGCATCGGACGGTCGGTGAGGGCATCTTTCGGGAAGTAGGGCGGGCATTCGGGCAGCAGCGCGATGATGCGGTCGCGCACCGCCTCGATGTTGACTCCCTTCAACGCGGAAATGGCAAAGACATCGGCATCCGGAAAGATCGTTTTCCAGTGTGCCTCCGATTCGGCAACCTGCTCCGCCGTGTATTTGTCGGTCTTGTTAATAATGAAGACGACGGGGATTCCCATTTTGTTGATTTTTTCGACCAGTTCCTCGTTGTATCGGGTTTCGCCGCATTCGATGAGGTAGAGGATGATGTCGGCATCCTGCAGAGAGTCGGTGACGAACTTCATCATGTATTTCTGCATCATGTAGGCGGGGTCGAGCACGCCCGGCAGGTCGGAATAGACGATCTGGAAGTCATCGCCGTTGACGATGCCCTTGATGCGGTGGCGGGTGGTCTGCGCCTTGGAAGTCATGATGGAGACCTTCTCGCCCACCAGTTGGTTCATCAGCGTGCTTTTGCCCACGTTGGGGTTGCCGATGATATTGACGAAGCCCGCGCGGTGCGGGGTATTCTGGGTGTTTGTATATTGGTTGTCCATAATGTTCGATGTTTAGAAATGTAAAATAGGCTCGGTGTCCTCTGTGCCAAAGGTCACGTAGCTGAAATGCTCCAGCCAGTCGCCGGTGTTGAAGAAAAGGTAGCCTGGCGCAAGCTCGTAACGCATAGGGATGTGGCGGTGCGCGAAAATAAAGCACTCGACATCCGTTGTCTGCAGCAACTCACGGGCGAACTGTACCTGGAACTCGTCCTCCCCTTTGAAAACGAACATGCTTTCGTCGTGGGAGTTGCGGCTCTTTTCGGAAAAGAACCGCGAGATGGCGAACGATTGCCTCGGATGCAACATGCTGTACAACCGCTGGTTGAACTTGCTGTTGAAAATCCGCTTGATGAGCAGGTATTTGCGCTGTTTGCCGCCCAAGCCGTCACCGTGGCCCACGAAACAGCGGTGCCCGTTAATGTTCACCAATCGTGCCTCATGATAGACGGCAGCGCCGAAGGTCTGCGTGAAATAATCCTCCACCCACATGTCGTGATTGCCCGTAAAATAGTGAATCTGAGTGCTTTGCGTGTGTAACTCTTTCAGACAGGCAAACAATGTGACATACCCTTTCGGCACCACGTCGCGGTATTCGAACCAGTAGTCGAAAATGTCGCCTAAAAGAAACAAATGGCGTAGTTCAGAACCTTGACTCTTCAGCAATTGCACCAATCGCAATTCACGTTCCTCGCTGGCGGCATCCGGCGGGGTGCGGAAATGCGCGTCCGACACGAACAGACAGTTGCCGTGGAGTTCCATCGTATCATAAAGCGGAGTTGTTTTTTTCACGCGGCAAAGATACGAATTTTAGGCAGAGAGGCGCACTTACATCCAAAAGTTCCAACTCTTTTCGTGAAATTAGGATACATTCTTACAACGGGGACAAGATGATTGAGAACATGACGGTTTTTATTGAATTATCGTTTTTGCATAATATTCAACAAATCAATACAATACGCCATGCTCGACATAGGATTCACAATCTTGCGGGTCACAAGATTGTGAACTATCGTTTTTTTTTTTATTTTTGCAGCATAAATCCAACATTATCCGGATAAGGGCAGTGTTGACACAAAAAAATGATAGAATTCACAGAAAAAGGCGTGTTTTTCGCCGACCCTGTTTTTGCATTGTGGTTCAAAAAAAAGGTGTGCCTCATGAAAAAAATCCTCCTATACCTTATTATATTATGCGCTGCCCTCGGCCTCTCCGCGCAGACCTTCACCGAGTGGCAGGATCCGGCAGTGTTCGAGGTCAACAAGCTCTACCCGAGGGCCAATATTCCGGATTATAACGAGAGTGCTGACAATCTGATGAACATTGAGTGGCTCGACGGCCAATGGACGTTCCACTACGTCCCCAACACCGATGAGCGGCCGACCGACTTCTTCCGCACCGACTACGACGACAGCGGCTGGGGCACCATCCCCGTGCCGAGCAACTGGGAGCTCAACGGCTACGGCGTGCCCGTCTATGTGAACACCACCAACGACTTCGACAACAGCCAGTTACCAAAAGTCCCCGTGAAGGGCAACGCCGTGGGCAGCTATCGAAAATGGGTGGACATCGAAAAAACGTGGAAGGACAAGCAGGTGATTATCAACATCGGGGGCGCGAAATCCTGTTTCTATCTGTGGGTGAACGGCGAGTTTGTGGGTTATAGCGAGGACGCCAAGACCAACTCCGAGTTCGACATCACCAAGTTTGTGAGATTCGGGGAGCGCAACCTCATCGCGCTGCAGGTTTTCAAATGGAGCGACGGTTCCTACTTCGAGTGCCAGGATTTCTGGCGGCTGAGCGGCATCGAGCGCAGCATTACCCTCTACGCCCAACCCAAAACGCACATTTTGGATTACAAGGTGGTGGCGGACTTGGATTCGACGTACCAAAACGGGATTTTAGATGTGGAGGTGACGGTGGAGAATTTGGATGCGATTTCCAACGGCAAGACATTCCGTGCGGTCGTGGAATTGGGCAATGACCACGTTGTAGGGGCGAATAATTATTCGCCCCTACGGAAAATCACAAACGTCGAATTTCACAATATCGGCAAACAAACCATTCAATTTCAAATAATTGTTCCCGATGTACAACATTGGAATGCCGAAACCCCCTATTTGTATTCCCTTTGGGTAATCCTGGAGGATGACAAGGGCAATTCCCTCGATGATGTGGCGATGTACATCGGTTTCCGCAACATCCGCATCGAAGACGGACAACTGAAGGTGAACGGGGTGCCGGTGACCATCCGCGGGGTGAACCGCCACGAGCACGACCCTAAGACGGGCCACGTGGCCGACAAGCGCATCAAGGAAGACATCCTGCTGATGAAAGCCAACAACATCAACACGATACGCACGAGCCACTATCCTAACTCTCCGGAACTGTACCGTTTGTGCGACTACTACGGCCTCTACGTCATCGACGAGACCAACGCCGAATCGCACGCGCAGGGCTACGGCGAAAAGTCGTTAGCGAAACGCGCTGATTTCAAGGAGGCTACGGTGGCGCGCGTTCGCAATATGTACGAGCGCGACAAGAACCACCCGTGCATCATCGTCTGGTCGTTGGGCAACGAGTCGGGCAACGGCATCTGCTACGAGGCCGCCTACGACTGGCTGAAGGGCAAGGACAGCACCCGTCCCGTGCAGTACGAGCGCGCCCTCTACGACCGCAACACCGACATCGTGGCCATCATGTACCCTTCGGCGGACTACCTGGCCGAGTACGCCCGCAAGCCGCAGGAGCGTCCGTTCATCATGTGCGAGTACGCGCACGCGATGGGCAACAGCTGCGGCGGCCTCTCCAACTACTGGGACACCATCTACAAGTACCCGCAGCTGCAGGGCGGCTGCATCTGGGACTGGGTCGATCAGGGGCTGCTGAGGAAGGATGCGCAGGGCCGGGAGTTCTACGCTTACGGCGGCGACTTCGGGGAGAATATGCCCTCCGACGGCAACTTTTGCATCAACGGCCTGGTGGATCCCGACCGGAAACCGCACCCGCAGTTGGCCGAAGTGCGGAAGGTCTATCAGCCCGTCAAGATTGAGGCGGTGGACTTGGATTCACTGAAGTTCCGTATCATCAACCGCTTCGATTTCAGTAACTTGGAAGAATATACGCTGCTGTACCGCTTGCGCACCGATGTGGCGCACGAACCGGCGGTGCATCCTGACAGCTTTTTGCGGGCACCAATGCCGGGAGAACCACTCTTTGGCTACATCCCGATGGTGCCGATGCACCTTGCCCCGCACGACACCGGCTATTTCACTATGCCGCAAGAAATTGTGGAAGCTGTGCGAGATTTGGACACGGTTGCGCTGGGACGGGATGTGATGGTGGATTTTTATTTAGGATCAAAAACCTATTCTCGTCCCCAATGGCAGAAAGATTTAATGAAAGAAAAACAGGATTTCACTTTCTGGTATCACGTGGTTGCCTATGAGCAGTTCAAGTTGCCGGTGCCGACAAAGAAACCAAATATTCCCAACCTTGGTTTTGAAAAGGATACTATTCAGTATCAATGGAATGGAAACAATCTGAATATCATCATCGGGCAGACGAAAATCGTGTTTGACCGGACGCAGGGTTGCATTTCCACGATTGAAAAGGACGGAAAGCCCGTGGTGGTGGACGGACCGCGGCTCAATTTCTGGCGGCCACCCACGGACAATGACCACGTAGATGGTCACGGCGAGCTGCTTTGGCGGCGCATCGGGCTGGACAATCTCACCTGGACAGTGGATCATTTCGATGTCTACAAAAGTTGGGATGACGCCGTTTATGTCAATATTCAAAGAACCGCCCATAACAAAAACATGGAAAAGGTTCTCGAAACACTTGAGGATTATATGTTCAAGCGCACTGGAGACATCCTGATATACTATGCGGCTTTTCCTGGCAAATGGGTACAGTCATTGCCTAAATTCGGTGTGCAGATGAAGGTGTCGGACGAGCTGGTGAACACCGAATGGGTGGGATATGCGCAGGAAACCTACAAAGACCGTCAAGCGTGCGGCTTCTTAGGCCATTACGAAGCCCCCACGGATGATCTGTTCCATCATTATGTGTACCCGCAGGCGGCGGGCAACCGTATGGAGACGCGCTACGTGTCGATGCTCAACAAAGAACGCCAGCGGATGTTTTCCGCCACCATCCCTGACTGGTGGTTGGACGAAAGACGAAACCTCCAGTTCAGCATCTATCCTTATTCCGATGAGAATATTGGGCAGGCCAAGCACACCAACGAGCTGAGAAAGGAGAATTACTATACCCTGAATATAGACTACCTGCAGGCCGGGTTAGGCACGGCCACTTGCGGTCCCGGCATCGCAGACCGCGACCTGGTGGAAACCAGCCGGATGATGTCCTTTGATTTGCTTCTGCAAGTGGGCGAGAATGCATTTTTCGAGGATCTTTTCGTCGATAAGTCCAAATACTTTCTCTATTTCCACCCCGATGTCAATTTTCGGGTTTCCAGAAAAACAGGCGATTTCGACCCCGTCACCTTGCTGTCCAAGCCCGATGCCCCTTACGACAAACACGCGGATTCCGTCCTCATTGACGAGTACATCGGTAATCCTGCTAACTATCGCGAAGGTTGGGTCGGCTATTTCGGGAAGCCGATGGAGTTGCGCTTGGAGACCTTGCCCCTCAACGGCGACTCCTTGACCGTCACCCTCAGTTTCGCGCACCACCCCTCGCAGTGGGTCTTTATGCCGCAGAAGGTGTTGGTGTCGTATTCCAAGAACGGCAGGAAGTTCAGCAGGCCGGAGGAGGTCGCGCTGCCCTTCGACCCGGCGTTGAAGGAGAACGACAAGCCGCGGGTCTGCATCCTGCGTCACAAAATCCCGGGCAAAGGGGTGAAATACATCCGCATCGAGGCAGAACCGGTGGAGAAGCTGCCGGATTGGCACGCCGCAGCAGGGGAGAAGGCGTGGATTATGACGGATGAGGTGAAAATTTCGAACCGTTAAATTTTGGCATTTGTTTATTGTCTAATGCGTGTTTTTGATGATTTGAAGAAAAAACATTTTTAAGAAATTTTAAGACATCACCAATTGAAAAAAGTATATTTTTGCACCTTGAATTAAAAGGCAAAGATAGAAAGTAACAATCAATAATTATTAACCCAAAAAAATTCAAAGAAATGAAAAAAACATTAAGCGTGCTGGCTATTGCAGCCATGGTTATGTTAACCGCATGTACTCCCCAACAATCCGAGACCCCTATCACGGATGTTTTGAAATCCGCCAAGAAGGGTTGGGTGATGACCTCCGTTAAATCCGTTCCCGCATACGTCCTCGAATCCGGCGTTGCCCTCGACGAGCTTTATGCTGACGGTGACTATGAGCACAACACGGGCTTCTTCTATGCTGCTGAAAAGGACGACGCTCTCATCTTTGGTGAAAATGGCGTCCTGACCATCGATCCCGGCACGGTTCTTCCTGAAGACGGTTCTGCTTACCAGAGCACTGTGGTCGCTACCTATTCCGTTGACGAAACTGCTCAGGAAATCCTGCTTCAAATGCCTTGGGAATACAACGACGACTTCACTGGCTACGATGCAAACTTGGAGAAGTGCACTGTCCAATCCTTTGATTCAAAGCAGCTGGTCATCAAATACACCAGAAACGACGACCAGAATCCCGCCAAGGCTCAGAACACTTTCACCATCACCTACGTTCCCGCCAAGTAATTAAACCGAGTTTTTTATCACTTAAATTCCGAATAAAATGAAAAAAGTATTTTTAGCAGTTCTGTGCGCAGGTCTTTTCTTCGCCTGCGGTAACAAGAAAGCCCAAGAAACCGAAGCTTTGATGGACACCGTTCCTGCTGAGGTTGTCGCGGAACCCGTCGCTGAAGAAGTTGTTGCGGAGCCCGTCGCTGAAGAGCCCGTCGCCCAAGCAGCCCCGGCCAAAAAGACCACCACGACTCCCAAGAAAAACACTACAACTACAGCCCCCGCTTCTGCTGCTCAAAAAGTGGACAACAACGCTTCGCTGAAGGATCAAGCCAAAAAAGCGGGCACTAATGTTGCCGGTGCCGCTATCGACAAAGCTGAGACTGAAGCCACCAACACCATCGTGAACAGCGGTAAAAAGAAAAGATAATCCTCTTTGTGTTGGATAAAAAAAGGTGTTCGAAAGAACACCTTTTTTGTTTTAAAAAAAAGTGTACTTTTGTGCAAAATTTTTCGAGCACAGAAAGTAATGAATATCAAGGAGAAAATACGCGTGGTTCCCGATTTTCCGACACCCGGAATCCAATTTTATGACATCACCACGCTGCTGAATGACGCGGAGGCCTATCGTGAGACGATGGACACTATGGTGGAACTTGCCAGGAAAAGCGAGCCTGAAATGGTGGTCGCCCTCGAGTCGCGCGGCTTTTTCTTCGGCACAGTCCTCGCCTACCAGTTGGGCGTTCCGTTCGTTCCAGTTCGCAAAAAAGGCAAACTGCCCTACAAAACCTACCAGGAGACCTACCAGCTCGAATATGGCACTGCCACCTTGGAAATTCATACCGATGCCATGCCAGAGGGCAAGCGTGTGCTCATCGTAGATGATGTGCTGGCCACCGGCGGCTCCATGTCCGCAGCCATCAGCCTTGTCAACCATTTTCATCCTGCAAGCATACATTTGCTCTTCTTGATGGAGTTAGAAGCGCTGAAAGGGCGTAAAAAGTTGAATAAATATCAGATAGATAGTTTATTAACCGTATAAAATAACTAATCAAATAATTTTTTTATGAAAAATATCGATTGGAAAAACCTGTCATTCGGTTACATGAAAACCGACTACAATGTTCGCTGCTATTTCAGAAACGGCGAGTGGGGAAAACTGGAATTGAGCTCTGACGAGTACATTCCGATGCACATGGCGGCTTCTTGCCTGCACTATGGCCAGGAGGCTTTCGAAGGCATGAAGGCCTTCCGCGGCAAAGACGGCAAAGTGCGC
>JAFXPL010000103.1 GCA_017527945.1 Bacteroidales bacterium
ATCCACGCTGCCTGCGGTCGTGAACCGCAGCAGCTCCATGTCTAAGTATCCGTTATTCATATTTTTGTATCTTTATAACCCCCACACTGCGCTGCGCTTGTGTGATAGTCCCCACACTGCGCTGCGCTTGTGTGGGGTTATTAGCGCTTCGCGCGTCTTGCCCCTTCGGGGCTGTTTAAGGAATTATGTCTTAAATAAATGTTCGTTACTAACTAAAAGTACCCTTCCTTCTTGCGGTCCTCCATGGCGGTTTCGCTGCGCTTGTCGTCGGCGCGGCCGCCGCGCTCGGTGACGCGGGTGGCGGCGATTTCGGCGATGATGTCCTCCAAGGAGTTGGCCTCGGAGATGGTGAGGCCGGTGCAGGTGATGTCGCCGATAGTACGGCAACGCACGCGACGGGTGACCACCTCCTCGGTGGGCTTCAGCGTCATGCAGGGTTCGGCAGCCAGCCACTGGCCGTCGCGGAGAAAGCATCTGCGCTCGTGCGTGAAGTAGAGCGACGGCAGCGGAATGCTCTCGGCGTAGATGTACTGCCAAACATCCATCTCGGTCCAGTTGCTGATGGGGAAGACGCGGAAGTGCTCGCCCATGTTCTTGTGCCCGTTGAAGATGTTCCATAGCTCGGGCCGCTGGTTTTTTGGGTTCCATTGCCCGAACTCGTCGCGGTGCGAGAAGAAACGCTCCTTGGCGCGTGCCTTCTCCTCGTCGCGCCGCGCCCCGCCGATGCAGGCGTCGAACTTGTATTCTTCGATGGTGTCTAACAACGTGGTGGTCTGCAGTCTGTTACGGCTGGCGTTGTAGCCCTTTTCCTCTTTTACGCGCCCCTTGTCGATGCTCTCCTGAACGGAGCCGACGACCAGCTGCGCCCCCAGCTTCTTCACGAGCGCGTCACGGTAGTCGAGAGTCTCCTGGAAGTTGTGCCCCGTGTCGATGTGCAGCAACGGGAACGGAATCTTGGCGGGATAGAACGCCTTGTAGGCCAAATAGGTGACCACGATGGAATCTTTGCCGCCGGAGAAGAGGATGGCGGGCCGCTCGAACTGCGCCGCCACCTCCCGCAAGACGTAGATGGATTCGGATTCCAGTTCTTTCAGATGGGTTAACTTATACATAATATCTTTACTATAAACAAATCACCAATAACTAATCAACTAAACGCTCCAGTCAAATACTTTTGGGTAAGTTCGTGTCTGGGATGGTGGAAGACCTGTTCCGCGCTTCCCTCTTCAATCACTTCCCCTAAGTACATGAAGACGACGTGGTCGGCGATGCGGAGGGCCTGCCGTAGGGTATGGGTGACCATGATGATGGAATACTGTTCCTTGAGTTTCACGAAGAGGTCTTCCACGGTTTTGGCGGAGATGGGGTCGAGGGCACTGGTAGCCTCGTCGGCGAGGAGGTAATCGGGTTCCACGGCGAGGGAGCGGGCGAGACACAGACGCTGTTGCTGCCCGATGGAAAGGCGGGCGGCGGGCGCGTGGAGGCGCTCCTTGACCTCGTCCCAGAGCCCGACGCCCCGCAGGTTCTCCTCCACACGGCGGTGTAGCTCTTTGCCCTTGCAGAGGTTGTTGATGCGGCATCCGTAGGCCACGTTGTTGAAGATGGACATCGGCAGCGGGCACGGCCGTTGGCTCACCAACCCGATTCTCCGCCGCAACTCGGTGATTTCCGCACCGCTGCGGATGATGTCCTGCCCATCGACCAGCACCTGTCCGCTGATTTTCACCCCTTCCGTGGAGTCGATCAGGCGGTTGAGCGTTCGCAGCAGGGTGGTTTTGCCGCATCCCGAAGGTCCGATGATGCAGGTAATCTGCCGCTCGGGCAGCACGACGTTCACGTTCTTCAGGATGTGCGCGTCCTTGATGTGGATGTTGAGGCTCTTGACTTCTATCATTTTGTTGACTATGACTAATAACTATAACTATGACTAATAACTATGACTATGACTTTTGCCTATTTACAAATCACAAATCACAAATCACTGTTCACTGATTTACACTTTGTTTTTTGAGAATTTGTTGGATATGAGGCGGCCGGTGATGCTGAGGAGGAGGACGATGACGGTGAGGACGAGTGCGGCGGCGTAGGCGCGGTCCTGGACTTCGGGGATGGGGCTGCTGAGTTGGAAGAAGACGGCCAGAGGCAGGGTGGCGGCGGGTTGGGAGAGGGAAGTGGGGATGCTGTCGGTGTAGCCGGCGGTGAACATCACGGCGGCAGCGTCCCCGATAGCGCGTCCGACGGAAAGCAGCGTCGCGGTGGTGATGCCTGGCGCGATCTGCCGCAGCACGACCTTCAGCGTCTCCCAGCGGGTGGCGCCAAGCGAGTAGGTGGCGTCGAGGATGTCGCGGGGAAATTCGCGCGTGGCTTCGTCCATGGTGCGGATGAAAATCGGAATGATGAGCAGGGTGATGACGATGATGCCGCCCAGCAGCGAGGTCCGCAACCCGAAGAAGATCATGATGGTGAAGGCGAAGGCGCCATAGACGATGGAGGGCACCCCGAAGAGCACATCAAAGGCCATCCGCGCAACGTAAGCCAGCTTGGATCCGGGCTTCAGGTAGATGTTGAGGTAGAAGACCACCGGCACGGAGATGAGCAGTCCCAACACGGTGGAGCCTCCCACGATGTAAACCGACCCCGCGATGGCGTTGAGGAACCCGCCCTCCTTGCCGATGTAGAAGCCGCCGCCCGGCAGACTGCTCACCATCTCCCAACTCATGGCTTTCCAGCCGTGTGAGAAGATGGTCCATATCACGCTGACGACCATGCCGACGACTACCGCCATCGACAGCCACATGAGGGTTTGGGCGAGCGCCTCTTTGACCCGTTTGGCTCCACACCGCGCCTTCGGCTTGCTGTGGTCGCCCCACACTGCGCTTCGCTTGCTGTGGTCGCCCCACACTGCGCTTCGCTTGTGTGGGGTTAATTGCACTTCGTGCGTGTTGCCTCTTCGAGGCTGCTTAAGGATGGCTTTTTTCATGATGTCTTTTCCATTCGGTAGAGGATGATGCGGGAGAGAAGGTTGAAAATGAAGACGACGATGAAGAGGATGAGGGCGGCGAACATCAGGGCGGATTCGTAAAGGGGCATGGAGAGCATTTCGCCGTAGTTGTTGGCGATGAGGGCGGGTATGGGGTAGCCGCTGTCGAGCGGGCTCTTGGGAATGGTCATCACGCAGCCGCAGACCATGAGCACGGCGATGGTCTCGCCCATGGCGCGGGAGACGGCCAGTACAGTGGAGGCGAGGATGCCGGGCAACGTCTTGCGCACCACCACCTTCCGGGTGGTCTGCCAGCGGGTGGCCCCCAAAGCCAACGAGGCCTCGCGCAGGTCCTGCGGCACCATGCCGAACACCTCAATGAAGAGACTGACCAGCAACGGGAGAATCATCACCCCGAGGACGATGCCGGCGGCCAGCACCGTGTAGCCCGACGAATACTCCACGAAACGCGGCGCGACTTTGTCGGAGATGAGAGGCACGATGACCAGGGTGCCCCAAATGCCATAGACCACCGACGGCAGCGCGGCGAGAATGTCTAACGCTGGAAACACGAACCTGCGCACCGCTGGGCGGGCGTACTCGGTAAGATAGAAGGCCGTGAACAGCGATACGGGCAGGGCCAGCAGGATGGCGATAAAGGTCACCCAAAGCGTGCCCGCGATGAACGGCAAGAAGCCGAACTCCCCCTTGAGAGGCTTCCATTCGCTTGAGGAGAGCAGACTCCACATCGACTTGCCCTCCAGCACCGGCACCGACTTGAGGTACAGCCCCACGAACATCACCACCACGAACACGATGGAGAGGATGGTCAGGGTCAGCATGGTGGCACCGGCGGTTTTGTCCTTGATGATTCTTGATTTCTGCATGGTACCTTTTTTGATTTTACACTGCGCTGCGCTTGTTGTGGTCGCCCCACACTGCGCTACGCTTGTGTGGGGTTAATTGCACTGCGTGCGTGTTGCCTCTCCGAGGCAACAAAAGGAAATGCGTCTTAAACGATAGAAAGGCTACCTCCATCATTCTTGATTCTTAATTCCTAATTGTCTTACCCCTTTCTGGAGCTTGTCGTTGCTGAGACTGATGTAGCCGGCGGGGGCGCACTCCTGCTGGCCGTCGGTGAGGACGTACTTGAGGAAGGCGACAACCGCAGGATTGGTGGGTGTACCGTTGGTGACAAGGTAGAGGTCACGAGCGGGCGGCGACGGGTACTTGTCCGCTGCGACGGCCTTCACGAAGTCGTCTTTGGTGTCGTAGAAGTACTCCCCGGCGGAAATGCTTCCGTCGCCGTCGCGGTCGATGGGAAAGACGAAGAGGCCGGTGTTGGGTTTGCGGCTCTCCTCATCGTAGGCGTAGCCGATATTGTTAAAGCCCACGGCCAGCTTGTCGCGCTGCACTGCCTGCGCCAGCCCGGGGTCGCCGAAGACGGCCGTGCCCTGCAAATCTTCCTGCTTTTTGCCCATCCACATCGCGAAGGTCTCGGCAGCACCGCAAGCGTCGGAGCGCGTATAGACATGGATCGGAGTGTCGTCGGCGGTGCCAAGCAGCTGGCCCCAGGTCTGGATTTCCCCCGAAATCCAGACCTTGTAGGCCTCCTCCATGGTGATGCCTTGCCGCTTCATCTCGGCGGCGAAGGGGTTCTCCGTGTTTACGGTGATGACCACCGCGTCTTTCGTCACGGCAAACGGTACCGCCCCTTTTTCGATCTCGGGCGGATAGACCTCACGCGAAACCATGCCGAGATCGACCACGTTGGCCAGCACGTCGGTCATGCCTTTGCCCGCGCCGCCTGCCGAGATGTCGATGTGTACGCCGGGGTTGGCTTTCTGGAACTCCTCGACCCATTTCACGGCCAAGGGGTAGAGCGCGAAGGCTCCGGAGATGGAGATCTCTCCAGAGAGAGCGCCCTCCTTTTGGGGCGCTTCTTTTTTCGTGCCGCAGGAGGTCGTCATTAGGGTGACGCATACGGCTATTGCGAGGATTATGCACACTGCGCTACGCTTGTTGTGTTCGCCCCACACTGCGTTGCTGCTGTGTTTGCCCCACACTGCGCTGCGCTTGTGTGGGGTTAATTGCACTTCGTGCGTGTTGCCCCTCCGGGGCTGCTCAAGGAATGATGTCTGTTTCATATTGCTACTATTTGTTTATCAGAATTTTACGGAGGTCATAACAGTCATGTTATGACCTAATTGGTCGTTGTTGTAGCGCTGCTTCAAAGTGTAGTTCAACTGCACGCGGACGTGCTTTTCGGGCCACCAGTCAAGGCCGGCCGAGTAGTAGATGGAGGGCTGCTTGTCGTTCAGGTTAAGGTTTTTCTGATAGTAGTCGAGCCGTATTACGGGGCGGAGCTGCTGCCGCACTGTGCTTTTCCCTCCCCAGCCGAAGTCGAACCAGTAGCCGGACACCACATAGAAACCGTGGGATTGTGCGGGGTCAGGCACAATATGGTAATCCTCCCCGAAAGGACCGTTCGTATTTAAGGCAAAATCGGTGACCCCCCACAGATACTCGCTGCGAACCACCAATTTCCCGGTACGATATTCCAATCCATACGCACTGCGGAACCGGGTGCCGTCCACACCGGTGCTTGCCCCGTTATAAAGCATGTCGTATTTTCCCCAATATTCTGATATGGAAATCGTTAGGCCTTTCACAAACGGGCAGAATTCCAGGCGGGCGGAGATGTCCTTTGCCATGTTGTCGGTCTTCACGTTGATGCCGTTGCCGCCGAAAATGCCGATGCCGTAGGTGAGGATCGGAATCCGTTCGCCGCGCACTTCCGCAGAGACCGCCGTGCCCGTGAGCATAAGCCCGATTTCACGGCCGTTGGAGTACGTCCCGATGCCAGTGACATCCTTATATCCTGATAAGGCACTTATAACCTGCGCATTCTCAGTTAGTTCCAAGTCTAACGGGGAGAGCTTGTTCTCCAAAGAGAACGGAATCTTGAACTGTCCGACCTGTAGCTGGACGTATTTGCAGAAATTCACCTTCACGAAGGCGTCGATAAGGCGGGGATTCGGAGCGAGGTCGCCCTGTAGCCGGAAATCGACCCATTTGGAAAGGCTGCCTTTGAGGTCGAGACGGGCGCGCCGGATCTGAAACACGCTGCTCTTCTCTTCGCCGAGCTGGTCGTAGGCATACTGCGCGTCAATCCATCCGCCCACGCTCACATGCTCCTTCACCTGCTGCCAGATTTTCTGTGCTTTTTTCTCAGGAATGCTATCCTGCGAATAGCCTGACAACCATCCCAATGTTAATGTAAATATTAAAATAGATAGTAGCCTTTGATTCATATGCATCTATTTTTGCTTCAAAAAAAACGGGCAAAAATAGGAATTCAGGGAGGTAGAACTGTCAATATTCGGCTGTAATGTGTCATGATTTAGCAATATTTTGTCGTTATTTGATCAATACGTGTAATAGATTGAGATTTTTTTTATTTTCGCCGCCATGAAAATTTTGTGCTTTACTCTAATCTTTTTAACACTTTCCAACATTGCCACGTTGGTATTGCTTTTTCATAGCCGGCGCTCGTATCGCAAATTGATGCAGAAGAGTCTCCGCAAGGACGAAGAGTGTAATAATTTAATCGAACCGGTTGTTTTTGAGCCGGCTGAAGCTGTCGATGAGCATAGCGAAAAGCTGCTCCAGAAGTTGCAAATCTGCATGGAGCAGCACAAGCTTTACTTGCGGCCAGAGTTAAACATCCAGGATCTGTCAAGGGAGTTGGGCACGAACAAAACCACCCTTTCCCATGTGATTAACACGTATCTGCATCAGAATTTCTCCTCGTTGTTAAATAGTTACAGAATCAAGGAATCGTTGAAGCTGCTTGGTGACCCGCAATATTTCCATGAAAAGATGGAAGTGATAGGGGAAATGTGCGGCTATAACAACCGCCAGGTTTTCCATCAGGCGTTCAAGAAGGAGATGGGCATCACGCCCAACCATTTCCGCAACATCCAGAAAGCGACGGCGCGGGAGGTGCATCGCAACATGCAAGAGGATAGCGAAAGCATTTTATTGTCATAGATGAAAAAGGGGAGTACCGCGCTGCTGTTCTGACGGATGAAAACTTAACCATGAAAACAAAATAATTACATATAGATGTTAAAAAACACAAAAAAACCATAAAAAGAGCTGAGGGTTGTTTCCATTCAGACAGCATGACGGCTCCCCTTGTCGTCCATTTGAAAAGTCTAAGTCTAAGTCATAGTCATAGTCCTAAGTCATAGTCATAGTCCTAAGTCATAGTCATAGTTCACCGTATGATCAACGATTTGGAAATTCGGCCGTTGGGTGTGGTCGCCTTGAGGATGTAGTATCCGGCGGCGATGCCCGACAGGTCAAGGATTTCGCCGTCAGAGACATGTTCCCAATGGCGGACTACAGTTCCGGTTTCGTTGAAGAGTTGTATCGAGATGGCGTCTTCGCAGAGTGCCCATCGGAAAGAGCTGGATGCCGGGTTGGGGTAGGGGTTTGGCTCTGGGCTGCCCGGATCGTCGATGCCGGTGTCATCGTCATTGTTGGCGGTTTCCTGTCGTTTGGTGATGATGATGTTGTTGAGCTGGGTGTTGCCGGAGGTCGCGGTCACCAATTGCCAGCGAATATGGCGCGTGTTGCTGTCTAACGGCAGTTCCCCGAAATGGCTGAACCCCTCCGTGCTGATGTCCGATTCGTTCAGCGTGGTCACGGTGGACCATTGTGTGCCGTCCGCCGACTCGCTCACTAAGAATGTGATACCGCTGTAGGCCGACGGCGTGCCGCCTTTCACGCCTCTCAGATCGAAGGAAAGGGAACCCGGCGAGCCGTCGATGTTCGCCAGCAGCCAGGCATTTCCTGCGTTCTTGGCCTCGAATTTGACAGAGCCGTTTGCGTAGGAGGACCCCAGTTTGTTGCTTCGGAAACCGGGCATGTTCTTGATGTCCGCGTGTGTGGAGTCGCTGTTGCCGGAAATGTCGAAGGGAAGCTCCACCATGGCGCTTGTGTCCATGATGACGAACTGCACGGTCATGACATTGCTGTTGTACATGTTGTCGTGCATGGCGAGCGCCTTCAGGGTGCAGGTGGCGTTGACCGTCAGGTTGCCGTTGTACGAAGGAGACAGCGCATCCGGGGTTGTGCCGTCTAAGGTGTAATGAATGGATGCGCCTGGGGTTTCGCAGGACAGGAATACCTGCTGCGGCTCGTAGAAAGTTCCGCCGGAGGGGGCGCAAGTGGGGGTCTCTAATGTTTCCAAGACCACTTCATCGCCATCGGTGATGCAGATGTCGTCTAAGCGGTAATCGACGTTGACGAGATTGGAGAAGCGGAGGTGCAGGTGCGGATGCGCGGGCACATTCGGGAAGCAGACGCGGTACCAGCCCGAGGTGCCAGTGCCTGTCGGCAGCGTGTCGGCCATGGGTAGGTGCACCCAGACGATGCTGTCGGTGGAGAACTCCACCACGAAGTTGCCGCCGTTTTCCGCGGCTGTCTTGCGAAGTCCGCAATAGAGTTTCACGGTGGGCCGCGAGGCGGTGGTGTTGAGGCCGGAGATCTGGAACCATTTCACGGTGTCATTGATCATGACGTTTCCGCCGCCCGAAGCCTGTCCGTACCCGGTTGAGGCGTTCGAGTTGCGCACGTCGCAGGTGCCGTTACCCACGTATAGCACGTTCGTGTTTTGCCAGCCGAGATAGCTCCCTATGGGCGTGTTGGCCGCGGGAACGCCCATGTTCTCCTCGTAGAGGATCGTCTGGCCGCCTGCTCGCGCGAGACTTCCGCATAATATCAGTGACAGGAGGACTGTCTTAAGTCGTGTGATTTTCTGTTTCATTTCCTTTCGTTTCAAGTTGTACGAATCCATAACCAAAACCTTGGCAAATATACAATAATTTTAATCGAATGTCAATAAAAAATGAATGTTTTCAAGAAAAATATTTTTATCTTCTTGATACATTGAGAAATAAAAAAATGAAAAAGCTCTAATATTAAGATAAAATTGTTAACATTAGAAATAATGTTAAGAATTTTTTCTTAAAAAAAGAGGGACTGCGGTGGGCGTTAAAGGACGAAATCGCAGGATTCCGCGCATTTCGCCGCAATTTCGCGCATGAGCCACATGGGGGTGGAGGTGGCACCGCAGATGCCGATGCTCGCTGCATCAGACAGGTCGATGTCGCTTAGCTGTTCTGCAGAGGTCAGGAAAAAGCAGTGCGGGTTGTGTTGTTTGCATATATTATATAGGTATAGCCCGTTGGAGCTTTTTTCGCCCGAAACGAAAAGCACAGTGTCGAAGCGGGTGGCAAAGTCGGCGATTTGTTTGGCGCGGGAGGCCACTTTCCGGCAGATGGTGTCCGCGTATTCGAAATAGTCGGGGTGACCGGCCAGACGGTAGCGTTCCTTGATTTGCCCGATCAACTCGTAGTATTTTTCCACGCTTTGTGTGGTCTGGGAGTATAATTTGGCCGGTCGCGTGAAGTCGATGCGCTTGATGTCCTCGGGGGAAGATAAAACGATGCCCGAGTTCTCGGTCTGTCCTAAAAGCCCGACGACTTCGGCATGGCCTTTTTTCCCGTAGATCAGGATTTGTTTGCCGGAGGCGTTGTGGTATTCGTCGGCGATGCGCTTTTGTAGCCGAAGCACTACCGGACAGGTGGCGTCGATGAGGTGGATGCGGTTTTCCAGGGCAGTGCGATAGACTTCCGGCGGTTCTCCGTGTGCGCGGATAAGCACGGTGGTGTCGTGAAGGCACTCAAACTCTTCATGGGTGATGATGCGCAGTCCGAGCTCCGAGAGCCGCCGCACCTCTTCGTTGTTGTGGACGATATCGCCTAAACAGAAAAGAGAGCGGTGCTCACGCAGATACTCTTCCGCCGTCTGGATGGCGTTGATGACGCCGAAGCAGAAGCCGGAGTTTTCGTCGATGACGACTGTGGAGGGCATGGCTACCAGTTGTCTGGGAAGAGGGAATCGACAAATTCCACGCGGTTGAAGATTTGCAGCTGGTGAATTTTTTCGCCCACGCCGATATATTTGATGGGTACTTGGAACTGGTCGGAGATGCCGATGACCACGCCGCCCTTTGCAGTGCCATCTAACTTGGTGATGGCCAGTGCGTTGACCTCCGTGGCGGCGGTGAATTGCTTAGCCTGCTCGAAAGCGTTCTGCCCAGTGGAGCCATCGAGGACGAGCAGCACCTCGTGTGGTCCGTCGGGGACGAGCTTGCGGATGACGTTCTTGATTTTCACCAGTTCGTTCATGAGGTTGATTTTGTTGTGGAGGCGTCCAGCGGTGTCGATGATGACGATTTGGCTGTGGTTGGCGATGGCGGACTTGACGGTGTCGTAGGCCACGGCAGCGGGGTCGGAGCCCATCTTCTGGGCCACGATAGGCACGTCGCAGCGGTGCGCCCATTCGGTGAGTTGGTCGATGGCGGCGGCGCGGAAGGTGTCGGCGGCGCCGAGTGTCACCGAATAGCCGCGTTTCTTGAACTGGTAGGCCAGTTTGCCGATGGTGGTGGTTTTGCCTACGCCGTTCACGCCCACCACGAGGATGATGTAGGGCACGTCCATCTCCGGAATCACGAAGTCGTTGGCTTTTTCAAGGTCGTTCTCTAACAGCAAGCTCGCGATTTCCTCCTTTAAAATCATATTTACCTGGTTGGTTCCCAGGTATTTGTCTTTCGACACGCGCTTCTCGATACGTTCGATGATTTTTAGGGTGGTCTCCACTCCCACGTCGGAAGTGACGAGCACCTCTTCGAGGTTGTCGAGCACCTCGTCATCCACTTTCGATTTGCCGACGATGCTTTTTGCCAGTTTCTTGAAGAAGCTCTCCTTGGATTTTTGCAACCCTTCGTTCAACTCCTTTTTTTGCTCCTCGTCAATCTCCTTTTTTTTATCTTTGTTGAAAAATGAAAAGAATCCCATAGTGCTATTTTTTACGGCGGCAAAGGTACATAAAATTCGGATTGTAACGGTCAGGGTGCTTGAAAAAAACAGCTTTAAAACGAAAAAAGGCGGGCAGGCGCCCACCTTTTTTCAACCATGAAAACAAAATATTACTTTTTAGCCAAAAAGTCTTTAACAGCGCTGGATTCCACAATCGCCTCTTTGAAGGTGTAGGCTCCAGTTTTCGGTGAACGCTCCATTCTCACAACTCTTGTGTAGGTGACGCCACCTTCTCTTTTCAATGATGCAACAACTTTCTTTGCCATCTCTTCTCAGTTTTTTTGTTATTTTACTTCTTTGTGAATTGTCATTTTCTTCAAGTACGGATTGTACTTTTTGAGTTCAAGTCTGTCGGGAGTGTTTTTTCTGTTCTTCGTCGTGATATATCTGGACATTCCCGGAACTCCGCTTGCCTTTTGCTCTGTGCACTCAAGTATCACTTGCTGACGTGCTTCCTTCGTTTTCTTTGCCATTTCTTTCTCTTGTTATTTTTTCAGCTGCAAAAATACACTTTTTTTGAATTGTTTTATTCGTTTTAATATTTTTACGAAAAAAAATTATTAACAGCTGTTAATAGTATGATGTCCAGTGTTTTACGATTGCTCGTCAGGCTGAAGAAGATTCCAGAGACGGTCTTTTAGCTCGGTGAGGTGCCAGTTGGAGACGGAGGAAATGCAGATGGAGGGTACGGTTTTCGATATTTTCGTCTCCAAAGTGATCGCATCTTTCTCTGAGATGAGGTCGCATTTGGTGATGGCGAGCATCCATTTTTTGTCCAAAAGCTCTGGGTTGAACTGCTTGAGTTCGTTCTGCAAGATTTTCAGTTCTTTCTTGATTTGTGTGATGGTTTTCACCTTTCCTTCGTCGTCGGCTGCGGGGATCATGAACAGCAGGGCGGCGTTGCGTTCGATGTGCCGCAGGAACCGCAGGCCGATGCCTTTGCCTTCGGAGGCGCCTTCGATGATGCCGGGGATGTCGGCGATGACGAACGACTGGAACTCGCGGTAAGCGACCATGCCGAGGTTCGGTTTCAGGGTGGTGAAGGGGTAGTCGGCGATTTTTGGCCGCGCGTTGGATAGCTGTGTGATCAGCGTGGATTTGCCAGCGTTCGGGAATCCAACCAGTCCGATGTCTGCCAAAACCTTGAGTTCCAAGGAAATCCACCCTTCAGTGCCTTCTTCGCCGGGCTGCGCGAAACGGGGCGTTTGATGGGTGGCGTTCTTGAAGTGGACGTTGCCGAGCCCGCCGCGGCCGCCCTTCATGACGACCAGCTCCTGCCCGTCCTCAAGCACCTCGCCCACGTATTCGTCTGTGTCCGTAAGGCGGATGATGGTGCCGAGCGGCACCTCGATGTAGGCGTTGTCGCCGTCTTTGCCAAAGCACTGGTTCTTCTGTCCGTTCCCGCCGTGTTCCGCGAACACGTGCTTGGTGTAGCGCAGGTGCAGCAGGGTCCATAGGTTGCGGTTGCCGCGCGCGATGATGCTGCCGCCCTTGCCGCCGTCGCCGCCGTCAGGACCTGCCTTCGGGTTGCGCGCCGTCCGTGCCAGGTGTGCCGAACCCGCGCCGCCGTTGCCTGACCGGCCGAAAATCTTTACGTAGTCTATGAATTGTTCTTCCATGTTGGTTCAAAGTTCAAGGTTCAAGGTTCAAAGTTCAAAGTTCAAGGTTCAAAGTTCAAAGTTCAAAGTTCTTAGTTCTTAGTTCATAGTTCTTAGCTCTTAGCTCTTAGCTCTTAGCTCTTAGCTCTTAGCTCTTGAAAGTTGCGGCAAAGATACACATTTTCGTGGATTCAGCGGAGCAGGGTGACGTTTCCTTTCAGTTCCAGTTCGTCGCCGTCTTTGCAGATTCCTTTGAAATAGTAGTCGTAAGTGCCTCGTTGACACTCTTTTTGCTTGTAGGTGCCGTCCCAGCCGATGGTGTTGTCGTACGTCTCGAACACTTTTTCGCCCCAGCGGTCATAGACGATGAAGTGGCATTCTTCGAGGATGTCGCTGCGCACGTAGAGTACGTCGTTAAGCCCATCGCCGTTGGGCGTGAAGCTGTTTGGGATGAAGACGAACGGCAAACCGCACACCACGGGTTGCACTTTGACGGTCACGGTGTCGCTGCGGGAGCATCCGAACGTGTCGGTGACCGTGACGGTGTAGGTCAGTGTGGTGTCGGGAATAACGCTTGTGGTCGGGGAATTAGGGTTGTCCATCTGGTGCGAAGGAGTCCATTGGTAAGTGTAATTTCCGTTGTAATTTGTTGCATATAAGGTGGTTTCGTGGTATGCAATCACTTCGCAGATGTCGCACCACGCCTGGAGCAGTTCCGGGAATGTGCCTTCGCGAACCGTAATGTGTCCGTTGGCGGTGGCCGTACATCCGAGTGCGTCGGTGAGCGTGACGGTGTAGTTTGTGGAGTGCTGCGGGCTTGCCTGTGGATGAGCGCCTTCGTAGGTGGCCCCGTCGCCTAACAGCCAGTTGTACTGGTAGGGCGGGATGCCGTCAGCCACGGTCACCCCTAATTCGATGTAGTCTTCGAAGCAAAGCAGGTAGTCGTCGTTGCCGGTTATGGTGGGGATGTCGATGGTGATATTGAAGGGGAGCGTCTTGGTGCAGAAAGCGGTGGTCACGCGCGCGAAGTAGGTCGTTGAGGTTTCGGGCGACACGGTCAATGAAGGCGTGTCGGTTGCCAGTATATCTTGGAAATCAGAATTTTCCGCCCATTCGATGTGATAGGTGTCCGTGGCGTTGACATTTACGGAGAGTGTGGCTTCACCGCCGTGGCAGATGGTGGTGTCGCCGGAGGTTTGTGCGTCCAATGAATGGATGGCGACCTGTTGGGTGAGCGTGTCTGTGCATCCTGCGGTAGCGGCAATAAGGGTGTAGGTGGTCGGTTGCTCCGGCATAGCGATGGGGTTGGAAATGGACGGGTTGCTCAGCGATTCCGCCGGACTCCATTGGTAGGTGACGCCCACAGACGGGGGAAGTCCCAATTCCGCAAAATCCCCTTCGCAGATGTTGACCGTAGGAAGGGTGGCGGTGGTGTTGGCGAGGACCAGGATGCGTTTTTTCAGCGTATCGGCCAGATTGCAGCTGCCTAAGTCCTGCACCACGAGCGTCACTTCGTAATAGCCGGTGTTCTGGAAGAGGTGGAACGGCTCCCATTGGTGGGAGGTGGTGCCGTCGCCGAAATCCCAGGTGATGGCGGTTTGGCTGCTGATCGTCTGGGAGTAGTTGTCGAAGAAGACGGTGTCGGGCAGGCATACCACATTGGGCATGAGGAAGTCCGCGACGACCACGGGCATGTTGAAGTCGATTTTGATGGCACCGAGGTTGCAGTTGGAACTGCCGTTTTGGGTGGCGTGGACACCGGGCGTAGTCGGGAAGGAACTTTGCCCGCCGCAGCCTGCGCACACGGCCTGGTAGATTCGTCCGTGGTTGTCGAAGCGGCTGGTGCCTCCATCGACATGCTCCCGGGCGTTGCCGGCGGCTCCTCCGAAGTAGGTGGCATACAATAAGTTGGAGGCATCATCACTGAGAGCCATGAAGTAGAAGTCGCTACCGTCAGTGGCAGGCTGGAAGGCATCGCCGGTGATGGGAAGCCCCGTTGTGCCGCCGAAACCGTTCAGTTGCAACGACCCCCAGCCCGAGAGATAAATGTTGTTGCAGTAATCGACCATCAGTGCGGTGGGTGAGATGTCGGGGCCTCCGTTCCCGCTTCCGAATGCGGTGGACCAGACGGCCGTTGTCAGGTTCGGCGACAGTTTGGTCAGGAACTGCCCGCCGCCGGGGATGTAGTAGGTCGCGTTGTGGACCCATTGCAGACTGTCGGCCGAAGTTTGTCCCAAAATATGCGGCAGGCTGGAGTTGTCCCCCTTGATCAGGTAGGCTTGATCGTAGCCTACTTTTCCCAAGAAGGTGCTGTGCATCAATAGGTTCCCGTTGGCGGAGAGCTGCGCCACGAACCCGTCGGCCTCGGTGCCGGTGTCGGCGTGTGCACTCTGGTACGCACCCGCCGTGACGTTCAGGTCGGTGGAAGTGGTGCCACCGCAGAAATAGACGCTCTTGTCGGCCGCCAGGAACATGCTGTATCCCGCGTCGTCGCCGGAACCGCCGTAATAACAGCTCCAGATCAAGGAAGAAAGGTCCTGGCTCATTTTGAAAACGCAGACACTTTGTTTGTCGGAACTATCTGGTTGATAATAGGTTGTCGTTGTAGGGAAGTCTGTGGAAAGAGTGGAGGAAACCACATAGACGTTGCTGTTCTCATCCACGATGATTTCGCCGCGGTTGTCGTCGGCGTAATTTTTGCGCAACAGGGCGGACGTGTTGAGGCCGTCGTTCTTGCTGCCGCCGATGTAGGTGGAGGCAGGAAGTTGGGTGCCGTCGGCACTGAGCTTGGCCACGAAAATGTCGGAGCCGTCAAGAAATTTCATGCTGGTGGAGAGGGTGGTCTCCGGACCGCCGTGGAACATGGTGTCGAAAGCATTTGCGGTCACGGGGAAGTCGGCCGATCCAGTAGTGCCGAGGATATAGAGCTCGTCGTTGTCGTTGACGTGCAAACTGTGTGGGATGTCGGCTGCGCTGCCGCCGAGGTAAGTGGAGTAGTGCAGGAAGCTGCCGGTGGCATCGAACTTGGAAACGGCCACATCCACCTGGCCGGAGAAATCGATTTGGTAGGCGCCGAGGGTGACGGGATAACCGGTGTTGAAGGCGATGCCGCCGCCATAGAGGTTGCCGTGGGAGTCGTAGGTGGCGGTGTAGCCCCAATTGTCGGCGGTGGACCCGGAGTAACTGGAGAAGACCACTGTGGGGTCGATGACCAGGGGCAGGGTGGGGTCGTAGGTGCCGAGGAGGAACGAGAGTCGGTTGTCCTGAAGTTGGTAAGAGCAGGAGATGGGGATAGTATCTCCTTTTGTATCAATTTGATATGCGTACGGGGCGAGTTCCACGATGCGGTCCACGGCGGTGTGCAGCAATAGCTCTTCCCCGACTTTAGCCATGCTTTTCAGCCCGTCGTAGCGCATCTGGATTTGCTGCGGGTCGGCTCCCGGAGCGATGTGGAATTCGTATTTCAAATAGTCGTTGTCGCCCAGAAAACACAGGTCTATACCATTATATATATATATGTATCGAAGGGCACGGAAAGCCTGGACTCGGGATGCCCATTGTTTGGGATTCTTGCCGTTGAAGTAGTTGTAATAGTATTCGAAAGGGGTTTGCCCCGAAATGTCGGCTGTGTTGTTGGCGTTTAGGAAGGTGACGCGGTAGGCAGCCGCGTCGATGCGCTGCGAGGGGAACGGCTTGCCGTCGTGCTTGGCTTCGTGGAACTGTTGCAGTTGTTGGGGGTGCAACTGTGCGACGGTGAGGGCGTTTTTTTCAAAAAAGAGGGCACCGCTTTGGGTTCTGGCGGAGAAACGGATGGAAGGATTCCATTGTCCGAGGTTCTGCACGAACTCCCAGCGGGAGACGGTCAGCGTGTCGGCGGGTTTGCGAGCGCAGACGGTTGTGGCGAGCAGAAGGGCGAGCACTATGGCGTACAGTTGTCTCATCGGGTGAAATTTGCCGCAAAGGTATGATTTTTTCCGTAATGGTGGCAGAAGGTGAAAAAAAACGGGTGCGTCCGGAAAGGCGCACCCGAAAATAGCAATGTGAAAGAAAAATTATTTCGTGGCATCGATGGCCTGCTTGATCAGCTGGAAGGTGCGCTCCGGGTCGTTGTCCAAGCCCATGGAGAAGCGGATGAGGCCTTCGCTCATGCCCATCTCGTGCTGGATGTCTTCGGGAACCTCGGAAGAGGTGGATTTGCCGGAGTTGCTGAACAGGGTCTTGAAATAGCCGAGGCTGACGGCGAGGTAGCCCACGCCGAGTTCCTGCATCTTCTCCATGATGGCGCTGGCGCGTTCTGCGGTGCCCATGTCGATGGAGATCATGCCGCCGAAGCCGTAACCGTCGTTCATCATCGACTTGAACAGCTCGTAGTCGGGATGTTCGGGAAGGCCGGGGTAGTTGTACTTGATGCCGGTCTCTTTGAAGCGCTTGGCGAGATACATGGCATTCTCGCTGTGCTTCTTCATGCGGATGTGCAGGGTGTGCAGGTTCTTCTGGATGCTGGTGGAGCGGAAGGTGTCGAGCACGGGTCCGAGCAGCATGGCGGTGCCGTTGTTCACGTCGATCAGGGAGTTGATGTATTCGGCCGTGCCGCAGATGGCGCCGGCCACGCAGTCGTTCATGCCGTTTACGTATTTGGTCATGCTATAGACGACCACATCCGCGCCGAGACGGTAGGGGGAGAAAATCATCGGGGTGAAGGTGTTGTCCACGATCAGTTTGGCACCGGCGGCGTGCGCGATCTTCGACAGCTCGGGGATGTTGGCGATGCGCAGCAGCGGGTTGTTCATGGTCTCGGTGTAGAGCACCTTGGTGTTGGGGCGGATGGCCTTCTTCACCGCATCCAGGTTCTGCATGTTCACGAACGTGACCTCCACGCCGAACTTCTTGATGTAGTTGTTCAGGAAGGCGAAGGTGCCGCCGTAGATGGTCATGCTGGAGACGATGTGGTCACCGGCCTTCACTTCGTGGAGCAGCGCGACGGTGATGGCGGCCAGGCCGGAACCGGTGGGCCAAGCCAGCTCGGTGCCTTCGATGGCAGCCAACGACTGCGCTAAGGAGAGGGTGCTGGGGTTCCAGTGGCGGGAGTAGAGGAAGTAGCCCTCGGTTTCGCCGTGGAAGGTGTCGGTCATGGTTTTGGCCTGTTCGAACATGAACGTGGCGCTATCGCAGATAGCCGGGTTGACACCTCTGTAGGCGTCTTTCTTGTCCAATCTCTCAAGGTTGGTAGCGGGATCGAATTTTTCCATATTTGGGTTTAATTTTTGATGTTAAAATTGAGGTGGCAAAAATACACTTTTTTTCAATGGTTATTCGTAGGTGAGTTTGCGTATCTCGTAGCCTTCCTTGCGCTGGGAGCTGATCCTGACCCGTTGGGCGGTGAGCAGGAACTGGTCGCTCCCGTACCAAGGCCCGAAGAAGTCGATGACGGTCTTCTGCTTTTTGAAGGGGATCTTGGGCAAGGGCAGTGTGATGGTGCGGATGGGGTCTTTCACACGGTGGTTGGCGTCGAGCAGCATGGTTGTCATGTCGTGGCCGTTTCTTAGGTAGAAGAGGTAGTTGCCGTTGCGCAGCTCGTGGGTGTGCAGCCGCTGTTCGATGTGTGAGCTCAGCGACATGCCTTCGTCGTAGGGGAAGGTGACGTTGGTGAGGAAGTGGCCGTCGGTGTCGAAGAAGTGGACATCGGCGCGTTCGTAGCGGTAGCCGTTGAAGCGCGGCTCGACGTAGTAGCCGTTGAAGTAGTTGGTGTATTCGGCATAGTAGAGTTCGGTGGTGAAGGTCACGGCGTCGCGGCAGCGTTGCGCCTGCGTGGGCAGGAACGAGACGCTGGCGTGCGGGGTGACGATGATGGTCTTCCTCGCCGTGGCTCCTTGCGGAAGCGTCTTCGGCACGAGGATGTCGGCGCAATAGACGGTGTCGGAGGGGGTGACCTGGTGGTTGCGGATGCTGATAGGGTGCATGTAGAAAGTCTCGTCGTCGTGATAATAGAGCATCAGCAGCGAATGCGCAGGCCCGACACGGACCCACTGGGCGTGGGTGGCGGGCTCGTCGAGCATGTTCGCGAAGGAGGATTTTCCAGTGAAGTCGGTCTCGAAGTAGAACGTCCGGCCGTTGGTGGCGAAGCAGATGACGGCCTTGCGCGACAGCGTGTCGGCGGCAGCAACCAGCACTTTCCCGGGGTTCTCGGCCGTGAAGGGGAACGGAGTGGGCTGCGAAGTCCCGTCGGGCAGGAACCACAGCTGGTCGCCGGAACGGTCGATGGTGGCGAAAAGCAGGTCGCGGCCTTGAATCACCCATTTGCCTAAGAACGGCTTGCGCGGAAGGCCGGAAAGCTCGCGAGACTGCAGTTGCCGTTTGTCAAGGTCGTAAAGCAGCAGAATCCCTTTGCCTGTCTTGAGGGACTTCTGGCTCGGGTTCTGAAATTCGGACAAGAATACGGCGAGTGTCCCGTCCCCGTAGAAACAGCCTTGCTGATGGTAGTTTTGGGAAATGGTCAGCACGGTGTCAAACTGAACGTTCATCAGAGTATCCAAATGACTTATGCTCAATTGTTTGTCCGGTTTGACCTTTTTTTCGCCCACAATACAAAGCCCTTTGTCGGAACATGGAACGCACTGAAGGCGGTTGACCTTTCTGTCGAGGGTCAGATACAAACTGTTCGGGCAGTTTTGCGCGAATCCGCCCGAACAGAAAGCCATTGCGAGAACGAGAGTGAGAAGTCTTCTCCGCATGGTGGTGACTTGTAATTTGTGACTTTGAACTTTGAACAAAGCCGTCGTCCGCAGTCTATTTCACGATATAGTCGATGTAGATGCCGGGAGTGTGGACCTGTTCCATCGGGATGGAGCCGGTGGGGACGAGTTCCTTGGTTTCGAGGATCACCAGATCGGCGGCGGCGGCCATCATGGGATTGAAGTTCTGGGTCGTGCCCTTGTAGATGGCGTTGCCCATCTCGTCGCAGATGCTGGCGCCGATGATGGCGACGTCAGCGTGGAGGGGCAGTTCGAGGAGGTATTCTTTGCCATCGACCTCGATTTTGCGTTTGCCGTTCTCGACCACGGTGCCGAGGCCGGTCTGGGTGAGGACGCCACCGAGTCCTGCGCCGCCGCAGCGGATACGTTCGGCGAGGGTGCCTTGCGGACAGAACTCGATTTCCAGGGTTTTGTCGTTCAGTTGCTGGATGGTGTCCGCGTTGGTGCCGATGTGGGAGGCGTAGAGTTTCTTCACCTGCTTGTTGGAGATCAGCATGCCGATGGCCTTGTTGGGATAGGCCGTGTCGTTGCAGATCAGGGTGAGGTCCTTAACTCCCTTGTTGGCAATGGCTTCCACCATCTTCACACCTGTGCCGGCGCCCAAGAAACCGCCGATCATAAGGGTCATTCCGTCTTTTACGTGCGCAACAGCGTCTTCGATTGAAATCAGTTTGCTCATAATGCTTATTATATTAATATTGTAATCTCATCAAGATTGAAGATGCAAAAATACATTTTTTTTCGTTAGATGCATTTTTTTATTCTGCCTTTCGAACGGATGACCGAATTGTTGTCTCGCTGTGATTTTTCATGCCGATATTGGTCTGGCTTATTTTTCAATGTGGAGTTATGGATTTTGAAAACAAAACCGAATGTGTTTTGTTCGATTATTGTTTTAGATTGCGAAACCTGAACGTAATATTAACAAATAATTCTTAATTATTTTTGTGAGACTTTTTATAAGTTATTGATTTACAGATATATTATGAAAAACATAAAAAATAAGGATATGTTGATTATTTTGTTATATTTGCCACGTTAAAATCAAATCAAAAATATTGAAACGATGAACAAACAAAATTACATTATTCAACCGATACCGATGCCGGAGTTCAGGAAACTGATAGAGGCGGTTAATGAGTCGGTAAGAGAGAATAGCCGCCTCTTGCGGGAGGCTGCTGAACGTGAAGAACGAGCCAGGACGGAGCGCATCGCCCAGTGGGAGAAAGAGCGGAAAGAGCGTGAAGAAGCCGAAAAAAGGCGTGAAGAAGCCGAAAAAAGGCGAGAAGAAGCCGAAAACAGGCGTGAAGCCAAGCGTGAAGCTGAGCGGGAGAAAGAGCGGAAAGAGCGCGAAGAAGCTGAAAAAAAGCGTGAAGCTGAGCGGGAGAAAGAGCGGAAAGAGCGCGAAGAAGCTGAAAAAAAACGTGAAGCTGAGCGGGAGAAAGAGCGGAAAGAGGCAGAACGCATCATGCGCAAGTCGGACACGCGAATCGACCGCATGGTGGACATGTTCACCACCCAGTGGGGCAAGCTCGTGGAGGCACTATGCAAGCCCGCCGCGCTCAAGTTGTTCAAGAAAAGCGGCATCGGTGTTAACCAAATCTATAAAGAATGTGCACATGGGAAAGACCCCATCAGCGGTGAAGACAGGGTGGAAATAGACGTGCTGTACGAAAACAACCATGTGATGGTCGCCACGGAGGTGAAGACAACCTGTAGCAAAAGCGATGTGGACGAGTTTATCGCCAAGATGGAAAACTTCAAGACCTATTTCAAGGTTTTCGCCGACAAGACCGTTTACGGAGCCATGGCGGCCATCAAATACACACAATCCGCCGACAAATACGCTCAAAAGAAAGGGCTGTTTGTCCTCACATTCAGTGGGGAGGATACGTTCACCATGTCGGAGCCGGGAACAAGGAAGATGTTTTGACGGTGCTGTCAGGCTGGTTGAATGAACTTTTTTTTGTACTTTTGCCGCGTCAAAATCAAGTCAAGCGAAAAAATGCGAAAAGAAGTAGATTTTTTGGTCATTGGCTCGGGCATCGCAGGCCTCTGCTTCGCCCTGAAGGCCGCCAACTACGGCAAGGTTTGCCTGATTACGAAGGGAAAGCTGGACGAGGGTTCCACGCGCTACGCGCAAGGGGGCATCGCTTCCGTTATTTACCAGCCCGACACTTATGAGAAACATATTGAGGACACGATGATTGCCGGCGACGAGCTTTCCGACCGCCACATCGTGGAACTGACCATCCGCGAAGCCACCGACCGCGTGATGGAACTGGTGCACTGGGGAGTCGATTTCGACAAGAACCAGGATGGCAGCTTCGCACTTGGCAAGGAAGGAGGCCACTCCATGAACCGCATCTTGCACTATAAGGACATCACAGGACTGGAGATCGAGCAGAAGCTCATCATGGCGGTGAAGCGCAACCCGAACATCGAGATCTACGAGGACCGGCTGGCAGTGGAAATCATCACCCAGCACCACCTCGGCGTGGAGGTCACCCGCCGCACACCTGACATCACCTGCTACGGTGCATACGTCTATAATCCTGAGACCAAGAAGATTCACACCATCCTGGCGCGGATCACCATGATGGCCACCGGCGGCATCGGCAACGTCTATGAGCACACCACCAACCCGCGTGTTTCTACCGGCGACGGCATTGCGATGGTCTATCGCGCCAAAGGTGCGGTGCGCGGCATGGAGTTCGTGCAGTTCCACCCGACCTCGCTCTACAACCCCAAGGAGTCGCCCTCGTTCCTCATCACCGAGGCCATGCGCGGCGCCGGGGCGGTCCTGCGCGACGGCAACGGCGTGGCTTTCATGGAAAAATACGACAAACGAGGCTCGCTCGCGCCTCGCGATATCGTGGCCCGCGCTATCGATTCCGAAATGAAGCGTCAGGGCGTTGACCATGTCTTCCTTGATGTCTCGCCCATTTCCCAAAAGGAGATTTTCGAGCATTTCCCCAACATCTACGCCAAATGTCTCAGTATCGGCATCGACATCACCAAGGAGATGATCCCCGTGGTGCCTGTCGAGCACTACTCCTGTGGTGGCATCCTCACCGACGAATGGGGAGCGACCACCATCCGCAACCTCTTCGCCTCAGGCGAATGCGCCTCTACAGGTCTGCACGGGGCTAACCGCCTGGCCTCCAACTCCTTGTTGGAAGCCCTTGTTTTCTCCCACCGCGCTTGCATCAAGGCCGTGGAACTGCTCCCAACCACCAGCTTTTGCCAAGAGGTGCCCGACTGGGACAGCGAAGGCACTGTCCTCAACGAAGAAATGGTGCTCATCACGCAAGAACGCAAGGAGCTGCAGACCATCATGAGCAGTTATGTGGGCATCGTCCGCTCCGACCTGCGTCTCCAGCGCGCCTTCGACCGCCTCGAAATCCTCTACCGCGAAACCGAGGACCTCTACAAAAAATCCATCCTCATCCCCGAAATCTGCGAACTCCGCAACCTCATCAACATCGGCTACCTCATCATCCGCCACGCCATGGCTCGCAAAGAGAGTAGGGGACTGCACTACTCGCTGGACTACCCGCATAAGACAATTAAGAATTAGGAATTAGGAATTGGGAATGGAAAATTGGAACGAAATTGCACCATTCCTTAAGCAGCCCTGAAAGGGCAAGATATGTCAGCCCAAGGAGAGCGCATCGAGCCTCGGGATATAGAACCAGGGAGAGCGTATCGAGCCCAGAAGTTAAAAAAGAACAAATACAGAGCAATTATGAATTTAGAAGGAAGAAGAACCAGTTCAAATGTGGAAGACCGTCGGAGAGTGTCTGGCGGTACCATCGCCGGCGTCGGCGTGGGCGGCACCCTGATCGTGGTGCTGCTGTCTTTGTTTTTAGGCCGCAACCCGCAGGACGTGTTGCAGCAGATCCAGTCGCAGAATGTGACGACCACCGAAAACCAGCGCGAGTTCACCAAAGAGGAGCAGGAACTGGCGGAGTTCGCCAGCAAGATCCTGGCCAGCACCGAAGACGTGTGGACGGCGGTGTTCAAGAAGATGGGCCGCGAATACCGCGCCCCCAAGATGGTGCTCTACACCGACGCTGTGCAGTCGGGATGCGGCAATGCCACCTCGGCAGTGGGGCCGTTCTACTGCTCGGCCGACGAGTGTCTCTACATTGACCTCAGCTTTTTCAGCACGATGAGGCAGCAGTTGGGCGCTGACGGCGACTTCGCCTACGCCTACGTGATCGCCCACGAGGTGGGCCACCACGTGCAGCATCTCCTCGGCACTCTCGACCAGGCGCACGCCCAGATGTCGCGCATGAATGCCGCAGATGCCAACAAAGTGAGCGTGCGCATCGAGCTCCAGGCCGATTTCTACGCGGGCGTGTGGGGCTACTACGAGAACCAGACGTTCAAGTCATTGGACGACGGAGACTTGCGCGAGGCCATCGAGTGTGCGGCGGTCATCGGCGACGACTACCTCCAGAAAAAGGCCACCGGCGGCTTCAACCCCGAGTCGTTCACCCACGGCACCAGCGACCAGCGCATGAAATGGCTCAAACTCGGCCTCACCACTGGCGACATGAACCGGGGGAACACGTTCAATATTCCCGAGTTGCAGCTGTAGCATTTAGTAAGTTTAGTGAGTTTAGTAGGTTTAGTAGTTTAGTGGTTTAGGAGTTTAGGAGTTTAGGAGGTTGAACTTTGAACTTTGAACTGTTGGCTGTTGGCTTTTGGCTTGAAATTTGAAACCTGAAACCTGAAACCTGAAACCAAAGAGAGTCTCCCGCGAGGGGGGCTCTTTTTTTATTATAGTATCGTCCACTTGTATGTAACTTTTCTTTGGAGAAATACATAAATAGGGGGGTATATGTAAAAAAAGTGTATTTTTGCACCCTCTTTTTAACAATGGAAATGTGAAGAATCTTTTATGAATCGGGAGGTGTGATATTCCGTTGTGTCAGGGACTCGTTTTTTGAACTACTTTGACTATCAAATCGTTAGTAAAATTTTTGATTAGCGGAGAAAAACAGTGGGGAATGGGTGTGTGGTGTGGAGTTGTGGTGTTTTTTTGGATTGTCTGAAAGATAAAAAGAAAAAATAGATACGATATGAGGAAATTTTTTACGATTTTGACGCTGTTGTCTGCGTTCACTTTGGCGGCAACGGCGCAGGTTTGTCCATTCAAAGTGAAATTTGAGGTGATTCCCGCCACCTGCTACAACAACGGCAAGGTGGTCTATTCGATTGTGGATGCCTCCGGCAATGTGGTGACCGATGCCACGGGCCTGAACCTGTCTGAGGTGCGCGCCTACTACAGCGAGGTGGGCGACACGGTCAAGCACCGCACGGGCCTCGGGCTCATCGACCTCGACGGCCACTTCATACCCGCCAACGGCCGCGACACGCTCCTCATCGACTACGGCACTTACACCATCGGCGTGGAGGGCATCTGCGGCGACGGCAGCGGAATCCACTTTACGGAGGTCGATACCCACACGGTGCTCACCATCCCCACCACCTACGTCAAGCCCTCGGTCTCGTCGCTCTACGTGACCGCCAACACCGAGGATGGCTTCGGCCGGCGCCCCACGCTCGCTTGCGAAAACACGGGCCGCGTACAGCTCAAGATCGAGCACGGACGGTATCCCTACACCGTCTATGTGGTTGGGCACGGTACCACCGACACGCTGCGCACGGTGACCTTCACGGAGCCGATGTACGCGGGTACTGACGAGAATCGCTACGACTACAAGGACTACTACACCTTCGACAATCTGCCCTCTGGCGACTGGGACTTCTATTTGGTGGATGGCTGCGACTACGGTCTGCCCCGCACTGGACAGCGCGTGGAAGTGGTCGAATACCCCATGCTCGACTACGTGGAGGTGTATGCCTCATCTGGCGGTCTGCTCGATAGCAACGTTGTGAAAATCAATGCGGTGCTCGACATGGACTACTCTTACTACACCAAGCTGATGCCCACACTCGCCCAGTACCGGTTCACCTACGACGGAACGCCTTCTTCCGACTGGAAGCCCTTCCCGCCCGTGCTCCACGGCTACCGGGCCATGCTCACCGACACCGTGGGTGAGAGGTACTGCGACATCTGGGGCAAGAAAATCAAGCTGGAATACAGGGTGCGGGATTGCGATTACGGCACCGTTGCCACCGAACGCGCCTTCCATCTCTACAAACCCAACGATAATTACTTTGTGCGCGACTCCTCCGATATCCGCGACTCCGTGAACGAGCCGCCCTACACCTGCGATGACCTCTACTGGTGGCATCGCTGGTATCATGAAATCTACTACTACTACAACGATCCTTCGGACATCACCCGGGATGAGGATGACCTGCACTACCGTCACCACTACACGCATCCGCTGACGTGGATTTACTACGACACGGAGCGGGGCGACACCATCAAGAAGGAGGTGGTGGGTTCCATCTCTTCCCATAGCCGGTTGTACGACACCGAGGTGGAGGCCCTCTACGGCGACTTCCGCAGCTACACCATGGCCCATCCGCTGATGATTCCGACGCAGCGCACCTTGGTGGATGCCCATGGCTGCGTTATCTACAGCCGCTTCGACTCCCTGCCGTACTGCTACGACCACGGTCCGGAATTGCGCGACTGGGAGATTTTCCATACCGACGGTGACCACTGCTGCACCACGAAGGGTTCGGTGGGGGTGCGCGAGCATCTGCACACCGAGGTCGATCCTGACGGCACCACCGTCATTTTGGAGAAGAGTCCCTACGAGAACCGCTACAACTTCACCGCCGTCTATAGCTCGGCTTCCAAAAGCTGGACCGTGAGCCGCGAGAACCTCGAGAACTTCGCCACCATCGAAGGCGGCACCGAGGGACGCTCCATGGTTTTGAGCGACTACTGTCTGCCCTCGGGCCCCTACTGGTTCAAGGTGATGACCCCGTGCGACACGTACCGGCTCCGGCAGAATATCGGTTTTCCGGACATCTACAGCACCAAGATGGTGGAGGAGCCGGTCTTCACGATGTCGCAGCAGTGTACCGATGACTATATCACCTACACGCACGGCAAGTTCGCCCGCGAGGCACGCAACACCTCCGTTGAAACCGGTCTGCCGTTAGAACCGGTGCTGTCGCCGCTGAACACCTACTTCCAGATTATCTCCGGCCCGCCTGGCGGCTATGACGGCTCCCTGCACCAGGTCAACGATCCCATCCGCATCTCCATGCCGGGCGACTTCGTGGTGAAAATCGCGCCCAGCAGCTCGCTCTATCTCTGCGACCTGCCCACCCACTACGACACCATCCACTACGAAGGCGCAACCGTGGAGTTCGTCTATGCCTACGCCTACCTGTGCGACTCCAACAGCACGCAGGGCACCGCCTACGTGAAGGGCACCAACGGCACGCCGCCCTACACCTACACTTTCTTCAGCGACATCGACCTGCAGGGCGACACCCTCGGGATCATCACCATGAGCGACACCACGCAGCCCGCCGTCTTCGTTGACAAGCCGATGAACTCCAGACGCGAGATGTCGTGCCTCATCAAGGATGCCTGCGAGGCCTATTTCCACGTGAACTTCTATCCGCGCACCATGGCCGAGTTGCAGAAAATCTGGTTCGACAACGGGCTGAAGGTGATGGAGACCTGCGAGGGCTCCACCATCTCCGCGCACGCCCTCGATATCGCCTCCATATTGAAATATGAATGGTACAACCCGAACAAAGAGTTGATTGACAGCGTCTCTTCCCCGCACATTTTCATCCCGCGCCATGCGGCCAACGGCTGGTACAAGGTGATTATTCGGAACACCGATTGCGAGGAAGTTATCGTCGATAGTGTGGAACTGACGGTGGATGAGGCTCCCTCCATCACCTTGTCGCATGACTTGGAACTCTGTCCTGGCGAGGAAGCGAGCATCAGCTTCACCCCGACCAGCCCGCTGGGCTCGGTGGCGCACATGGATTTCACCATCGCCTTCGAGAATGGCAACGGCATAGAGACGAGAACCTACAGCAGCTCTTCCGGCGTGACGGTCAACGACAGCTACATGACGTTCACGGACGCGAAGATTTATCCCATTAGCAACAGCGACGGCCACTGTGACTACACGCTGGCCGATCAATATGACACCATGCGTATCAAGGTGAAGAAGGACATCGCCGACGCCTGCACGCTGATGGGCTCCTACGACACGGTGTGTTACGGCAGCGACGCTCGTTTCCTCGCGCGTTCCACCATGGAGCCGCCCTATACCATTCGCTGGTACAGCGACTATGAGATGACCCACCCGCTGAAGTCGGAGACCATCACCGACGCGGCCACTTGGTCCTACTACGACACTCTCGCCCTCACGCATCATGCCGAGGTCTTCGTGTCCATCGACAAGGAGGACGTCTGTCCCACGGTCTATGGCCTGCCCACGAACACGGTGGACTTCGGTGCCGGCTCGACGGAGATCGAATGCGGCCAGGTGATTCGGCTGTATGACGACGGCGGCGCGGACGGCGACTATGGCACCGGCGCCAACACCCGTCACACCTACACCACCACTGACGGCAAGTCGGTGACCATCCATTTCGACGACCTTGACCTTTCGGAGACTTCGCACCTGTTGATTATCACGGGCACGGTCTTGAGCATCGATTCCGTCTTGTACGACCTTACGGCCGGCAGCGCGAACCCGGGTGTGGTCACCTCGCACGGCAACGCCCTCACCCTCTACTTCATTCCGGGCATGAAGCCCGCTCCCGGTTGGAGCGCCATTGTGGAGCACCAGCCCGGCATGAGCGTGGCCGACGTTTGGAAGAAAAACGAAGTGGTTCTCCATGACGAAGTGTGCCAGAGTCAGACCAACACCTACGACGACCCCTACGGCGTGGTGCCCAATGTGGTGCCTGACCTCAGCATTTTGAACAAGAACCTGCGCAAGGCCGGTACCTACACCTACACGCAGACCATCGAGGGGGCTGACAGCCACGGGTGCGACTCCACGGTGACCTTCATCCTCACGGTGAACCCGCCGGTGCACCATGACACCACCGTGGTGACCACCAACTTCATCCTCAACGACCAGGGCGGCTACGTGTGGCCCGTTAACGGTCGCACCTACACCACCACGGGGCGCTACAGCAAGCGCACCGGCCTGCCCGACGGATGCGACAGCCTCGACATTCTGGACTTCATCGTGCTGCAGATCGACACCACCGACAACGAGATCTGCCGCGACGACACCACGCGCCTGGGCGTGTCGGTCACGACCCCGGAGCTGACCTTCCGCGACGACGTGATCCCGCCGACCATTGCCGTCGGGGATGTGCTGTGCGATGATGGAAGCATTATGAAAGTGGACTCGTTCCTGGTGAGCGGGAAGGAGGCAAAAGGGGTAGTGTTCCATGTGGACAGAAATGGGAAAGGATTGGCAGTGGCGCTTACCGATGCCTATCCAAATACTTGCAACTGGGTTAATGCCTCTGTCGAGCCACAAATAAAATCCAAGCACTATTCGTTTAACACCAACGAAGTGTTTTCAGATACAAATGGCTATGGAAATACAATCTATTTGAAAGAGCAGGCGGAATCAGTCAATGAAAACGGGTTCCAAGTCAATGCCCCTGCTCTATACTATTGTTACTATTATAACCACCATACATCAACTACAGGTTCAAGTCACGTAGGTTGGTACATGCCTTCGGCAGGTGAAATGAACTTGTTGTTTGCAAACGCAATGGAAGTGAATGCAACATTAGGGGAACTTAACTCTGTTTTCCCACACATACAGAGAATCACTCGGCCATACTACTGGGTCTCAACAGGATTTAATTGGGTTGGGAAGGCGTATATCTTCACATCCTCAGGAAAACTGGAAAACAACTCAAATATTTCCGGGGGGCGAAACTATAATTTGAATTATTGTCGAGCCATTGTTAAATTTTAACTTTCAAAACTTTGTGAAAATATGAAAACGTTCAAAATCATATCATTGGTTTTCTCAATTATGTATTTGGGCTTGTGCAACAATCAATTTCTCCATGCCCAAACCTATCATGTGGGTGATTTATACGAATTTCCAGACGGGGATAAAGGCATTGTGTGCTATGTGGATCCACAAAATGCCAAAAAAGGTTGGGTAGTCTCCCTTAATGACCTTGGACCATTCCAATTATTGAATAATTCGTCTTACTCATTGCCTGTTTCGAACAATTCCTACTTATATTGGTCAACATCATCATGGCAAAATTCAGGGAAATACAACACGCGGGCGTTATTGGTATCCGGATTGTCGCCTGCTGCGAATGCTGTTGATTTTATCAAAGGGTGGTATATTCCAGACTTGCGGCAACTGCAGAAAATCAGAGGAATGGTGCCTTTTATCGAGCAACAAGTTTCAGCTGCAGGAGGAGACATAACTAATTTTCTTAAACGGGATTACTGGTCTTCCTCAAGAGCTTCTTCATACTATTTTTATGTATTATATAATAGAAATGGCGATATGTTTCAAGGTGAGTATGTACAGCTCCTTCAAACAAGATCAAACTACATCCGTCCTGTCCGCAATTTCGGCGACGAGGCCGAAGCTTTCTGGGTGGAGCCCTACCTGGCCGACGGCACCAAGTCCGGCAGTATGAAAGTGAGCCCGAAAGTCACCACCACATACGACGCCGTGGTGGTATTCGGAAAAGACACCCTGCCCCTCACCGGCACCGTTGTAGTGCACGAGAAGTACGACACCGACACCCTCTACGAAGTCGTCTGCCAGAGCACCGAGCCCTACAACTCCAAGAAGAGCAGCCTCTTCACCAACCTCGACATCTCCCAGGTGACCCACGGCTACGACACCCTCAGCCGCACCACCCACACCATCCACGGCTGCGACTCCACCGTCGCCCTGTTGCTCAAGGTCGTGGGCGACTGCGAGCACTTCTACCGCGACTCCATCTGTCCCATCGTGACCCAGCACGACTTCCTTCCGTTCGACACCACCTTCCTGCCGGGAACCATCTCCGGGGTCTATGAGCACCACGGGAAGAAGACCGTGGAGGGCACCGAAATCGACACGGTGGCCTTCTACGACCTGACCATCATGCCGGAATACCATCTCACCGACGACCTCCATCTCTGTCTGGAAGAGGAGACCACGGTGATTCCCTACACCGAAAACGAGCACGTCACCATCACGGTCACGCACGGCAAGATCACCCTCGTCTCCGACGATGCCCGTGTCGTCATCGACTCCACCGACAAGGTGAACGGCAATTTCGTGCTGCGCATGACCACCGAATTCGGCTGCGACAGCCTCGTGACCCTGCACATCGACACCTCGTCGGTGCAGTTCGACACTGTGCGCCGCGCGGATGTCTTCATCGCGAACACGCCCGAGTGCACGGACCGTGTCATCGGCGCGCAGAACAGCACAAGCTTCTATTACCCGCTGAGCAACTACTACAACTACTCCTGCTCGCAGCAGATTTTCACGTCGGCGGAATTGGGGGAGGCCGGTCCTATCAACACCATCTCCTTCAACTACGCCTCCGCCACTCCGACCACAAGCAAGACCGATGTGAAAATCTATCTGGCCCACACCACCAAGAATTCTTTCAACGACAGTTACGACTGGGTGTCGCCTTCCTCCATGACCTTGGTGTATGACGGGGAACTGAACTGCGCCAACCAGGGCTGGAACGAGTTTGTCCTGAACCAGACTTTCGACTATAACGGCACCGACAACCTTTTGGTGATGGTGTTGGACGAGTCCGACGCGTGGGATGGGTGGTATTCTTTCTACAGCACGAGTACCCCGGGGGGCAACTATAAGACCCTCTACTATTATAGCTCTGGTTCCTATTGGGTGCCTGGCAGCTATGGTGATAGAGGTTCGTATCGCAGCGATATTCGTTTCTCGGGCTGCACCGAGGACAATGTGTTTTACACCACGGAGGTGGCCGGAAACAGCTTCACGGTGAGCGAGCCCGGCACTTATACCAAGACCGAGACGGTGACGGGCAGCAACGGCTGCGACAGCACCACCACGACCATCCTTGTCGTCCGTCCTCCGTACGAGGATGAAATCTGCGACAGCACGTTCCACGCCGAGACGCAGACTTGGACGGACAACGTGGAACCCTACTGTTGGCAGCACCTCGGTGCGTCTTACTGCATCGCCGGCAAGACCCTCGACGAACACGGGCTTTACGAGTTCTTCGGCAAGGACACGATTGGCGGAGTGGAGATGGACACGACCCTCTACTTGAAGCTCACCATCAACCCGACCTACCGCGACACTGACAGCATCGGCACGTGTCTCTACGAGGAACCCACCGAACTTCCCTACAATGTGAACGGCGGCACCCTTACGCTCTCGCTCACGGAAACAAAGGTCACGGTGACCAACAGCGTCATCGGTGTGGTGGTCGATACCATCGACGCCGCCAAGGGCGACTTCGCCTTGAAGATGCAGACTGACAAGGGCTGCGACAGTGTGCTCATCCTGCATGTCAATCACCCAATCGTGAAACGCGAGGCCTACTACGCCGAAGTCTTCTACGAGGGGACACCCTTTACGCACACTCTTGCCACGCACGACTTCGCTGTCACCGAGTCCGGCGTGATGATCTTCACCGACACGCTGTCCGGCAGCAACGGATGCGATAGCATCACCAAACGCATCCTTATCGTCGAGGAGCCGCATTACGACACCATCTGCGACAGAATTTACGACGAAGCCACGCTGATGTGGAAGGACAACGTCACGCCCTACTGCTGGGTCTATAACGGCAAGAACAACTGCATCGAAGGCAAGAGCGAGAACGCCAACGGCTTCTACGAGTTCAAGGGCACGAAGGATATTGACGGGGTCTTGGTGGACACCACTTCCTACCTCAAGCTGACCGTAATCCCGACGAAGGAGAACGAGGATAATATTGACACTTGCCTGTACGAAAACGCGGTCTCCTTCGCCTACGAGAAAGACAGCCGCATCACCATCACCATTTCGACCTCCGAAGGTGTCATGGTCACCTCCTCCGAAACGGATGTCATCGAGGTGCTGACGGTAAACGCCTCCACGGGCGACTTCATCCTGAAGACCACGGCGGCCAACGGTTGCGACAGCATCGTGCGCCTGAACGTGCGCTACAACTTCGTGCAGCGCGACACGCTGACCGACCAGGTACATATCGCCCAGGTGGTGGCCAACGGCAACAAGTGGACGGTGGGCGGCTACACCTTCGAGAACATCACCGAGCCGGGTGTCTATACCCTGCGCGACACGCTGCCCGGCAGCAACGGCTGCGACAGCATTGTGGTGTTGAAGGTGGATGTGCTCCCGTGCCCCGAGCTCTCCATCGTCTGTCCGCCCGACCACTACGACACGCTGGCCTTCGGCGACTGCGTGATGGAAATCTATCCTGAGAAGATCGGTACTCCGACGGTCACCGTCGATCCTGCCGACTGGCCCTTCGAGGTCTCCAACGACATACCTGCCGACAATCTCTATCAAGAGGGCGAGACCATTATCACCTGGGTGGCCACCGACCCGGTGTGTGGCTACAGCGCGAGCTGCGAGCAGAAGGTCGTCGTGGTCTTCCCGAAGTGTCCCGATGCGGTTGACTGCGAGGGCAACGTCTATCACGGCGTGCGCATCGACTGCGACTGCTGGACGCAGACCAACCTCGTCTCCAACTGCTACGGCGACGCCAACGAGTGCGTGGAGACGGGCAATTGCGACGATCCGATCCCGTGTGTTTTCGAGTACGAATCGGGCTTCCATCCGAATGTCGA
>JAFXPL010000104.1 GCA_017527945.1 Bacteroidales bacterium
CAGCGACAAACTGACGGAACTGTTCACCCTGTGGAAAACTCTCGGACCCGCTCCCGCCAAGCTGAACGACGAGATTTGGATGCGCTTCAAATCGACTCTCGACAAATTCTTCCAGCAGAAGAAGGAGCACTTCCAACAGATCAAGGACGTGCAGATGCAGAACTACAACCAGAAGCTGAACCTCGCCATCCAGGCCGAGGGCATCGCCGACCGCACCGACTGGAAACAGGCCACCGACGAGATCCTGGCCCTGCAGACCGAGTGGAAGAGCATCGGCGCCACCCCGCGCAAATACTCCGACCAGGTGTGGAAACGCTTCCGCGCCGCCTGCGACAAGTTCTTCGAGGCCAAAGCCAAGTTCTTCAACACCGTCCAAGGTGAGGAGAACGAGAACCTGCAGAAGAAAGAGGAACTCATCCAGAAAATCCTGGGCTATGAATTCGGCGAGGACCGCAACGCCAACCTCGACGCCATGAAGGCCTACCAGAAAGAGTGGCTGGAAATCGGCTTCGTACCGCGCGCCGACAAGGACCGCATCTACACCGAATACCGCAACGCCATCAACAAGCGCTTCGCCGAACTCAAGGTGAGCGCCGACGACATGCGCCACAACCGCTACCAGTCCCGCATCGACGACATCATGCGCAACCCTAACGCCGACAAGCTCATCGACAAGGAGAAAAACTTCCTCACTACCAAGCTTGCCCGCCTGAAAGACGATATCGTGCTGTGGGAGAACAACCTGGGATTCTTCTCCAACTCCAAGAACGCCGAAATCCTGACGGCCGAGTTCCGCAAGAAAATCGAGTCTGCCAAGAAAGAGGTCGCCGACCTGGAGTACAAAATCAAGATGATGAACAACCCCAAGGCAAAGGACGAGGCCGCTGCCGAAGAGAATCCGGCCGCCGACGCACAATAAACTATGACTATGACTATGACTATGGACTATAACTTTGAACCTTGAACTTTGAACTTTAAACTTCTGACCTTGAACCAACTCAAATGATCAACATCAACGATATAGTCTAAGTTTATGTCAAGAAGCATTATCATCTTTTTCGCACTTATAGTATCTGTTTTGTCTGCAGTCTCTCAAACGGAGGCTGCAGACAAAATTTTAGGTACATACTACGTTTCAGACGACACCTCCGACGAAGACTGCAAGGTCAAGATCAGCAAGGACAAGTCGGGGACCTACAGCGGCCGCATCATCTGGGTGAAGAACCCGAAGTTCAAGGACGGGACGCCCAAGCGCGACATCATGAACCCCGACCCGGCCAAGCGGAACACCCCCGGCGACCAGATCCCGCTCGTCTTCCATTTCAAGTACGACGCGAAGAAAGACCAGTGGGTGGACGGCGAAATCTACGACCCCGTGCACGGCAAGACCTACAAGTGCAAGATGTGGTTCGAGAACGACAAGACCCTGCGCGTGCGCGGCTACATCGGCATCCCCGCCCTCGGCCGCACCATGACCTGGAAGAAGCTGTAGCGACTTTGGCTGTTGGCTCTTGGCTCTTGGCTCTTAGCTCTTTGAAACCTGAAACCTGAAACCTGAAACCTGAAACCTGAAACCTGAAACCTGAAGAATGGAGAAACTGAACATCCGAATTGACAAATGGCTGTGGATGGTGCGGTTGTTCAAGACCCGCTCCATCGCCACGGAAGCCTGCAACGCCGGCAAGGTGAAGCTCGACGGCGACAATGTGAAGCCCTCCCGCGACGTGCGCAAGGGCGAGGTCTATGAAGTGCACATCGGCTCGCTGCGCAAGACGGTGGAGGTGATCGACACCCCGAAGAGCCGCGTCGGCGCCCCGCTGGTGCCGCAGTACTACACCGACCTCACCCCGCAGGAGGAGTACGACCGTATGAAAACGCTCAAGACCCAGGAGTTCCGTCCCCACGGCCTCGGTCGCCCCACCAAGCGCGAACGCCGCCAACTCGACTTCATCAAGGAGAACTATTTCGATGAGTGATTTGTGATTTGTGCAAGGGGCCGCCCCTGTTTCCGAGGTCCCATTTTCAATTATCAATTTTCAATTATCAATTTTCAATTATCAATTTTCAATTCTTCATGCTGATTATCCTTGCCGCTTCCCTTTTCCCCGTCGTGCTGCTGATGGGGTACATCTACAAACGCGACACCTTCAACCAGGAGCCGTGGCCGCTGCTGCTGAAAGCGTTCGGCTTCGGCGTGCTGGCCGCCCTCATCGACATGCCGGTGGCCAGTGCCACGCAGTTTCTGGTGCCGAAACTTTTCAACTCGCCGGGTTGGGACGCGTTCCACACCGCCTTCTTCGGCGCCGCCTTCCCCGAGGAGTTCTGCAAGCTGCTGATGCTCTACCTCTGCATCTGGAAGAATCCGAACTTTGACGAATACTACGACGGACTGGAATACGCCGCCTTCGTGGGGTTAGGCTTCGCCGGCATTGAAAACTTGCTGTACGTCTTGCAGGGCGGATTAGGACTGGCCGTCGGGCGCGCCATCTTCGCCGTGCCCGCGCACTTCTTCTTCGCTATCTTCATGGGCTACTTCTTCTCCTTGGCACGCTTCCGCTACGGGAAACGGAGAAGATACTTGTTCCTCGCCTACATCATCCCGGTCGTTCTGCACGGCACCTACGACTTCCTGCTGATGTACCGCAACAACCTCTACGAATCCGACGCTATGCAGGAAATCGACCCGCTGACCGGAATCCTCTACGCGGTGTTCCTCGTTTTCTTCTTCTTCGTGTGGCGCTTCGCCGTCAAACGCGTGAACAAAATGTCAGGACAATAAACTTACTAAACTTACTAAACCTTCTAAACTTACTAAACTCACTAAACTCAAATAGAGCTTCGCATCGGCTGCATCAGCTCCGAGAGCATGTTCTTGGCACGCATGATTTGGATTTTCACGTTCGACAGGGTGAGTCCGAGCCGTTCCGCAATTTCATCGTACGCAAGGTCTTCGTAATAGCGTAACTCAATGACTTTCCGATACTTGTCGGGCAATTCCGACACAGCGGCACGTAACATCTGCAGGCGTTGCTTGTCGATAATCTCCTCCTCCGGGGTGCGTTGCATGTTGTCCTCGCTCTGGTCGATGATGGAGGTGGCGTTGTCAGTATAAAGGTCTTCCTCGAAATATTGCGGCATGTTGTTCTTCACGCGCAAAAAGTCGATGCTATTATTCAGCGCGATACGGTAAAGCCAAGTGGAGAAGGCATATTTCGGGGTGTATTTGTCCAAGTAGCGGAACGCCTTGCCGAAAGTCATGAGGGTCAGGTCCTCGGCATCGTCCTTGTTCTTGACCATGCGCACCAGCATATAGAAGATGCTGTCGCGGTAGAGGCTCATCAGTTCGGCGTAAGCCTGCTGGTCGTTGTGGTCCAACGCCCGTCGCAGCAACAGATAGTCTCGCTTCGCCTTTTCGGTTTGACAGGTCTCGTTACTCATCGTTTCGCGATTTTGTTGTGTTGCAATTTAGCCGAAAGCCAGTACAGCGGATTCAGCAGGGAAAACAGCAGGTCGTAGAACAGCAGATGCGGGATGACCGTCTTCTCGCTCAATTTCTTGGCCGACAGCCCCATGACCACATACATGCTGGCGATGCGCACCACGGCGATCCCGGCCGTAATGTAGAGAAGCAGCGGAATGTGCAGGGCGGCGAGGATCGAAAGGACGAGGAATACATAGAATAGCAGGTTGGAGAGTTCATAAAGGCCAAGCATAATCCTGTTTTTCAAAGAGTTGTACTTTCTGGTAAAGAACAGGCTCACCTTATGCAAGCGCCAGTGGCTATACTGCGGGATATGCTGACGCACCGTGGCTGCCTCGGCGGCATACTCGATGGCGGTGTTGTCGCGGGTGGAGGCGCGATGGATGAAGATGTCCTCCTCGCCGTAGAGGAGATGGTTGTAGGAGATGAAGCCTCTTTGGCGGTAGAAGAGCGGCCGCACAAAGCCCACGTTGTTCAGGTCGCCCCTGTAGGTGGTGTGCAGCAGGGCGTGGGAGAAATACTGCACGGCGCCGACGAGGTTGTCGTAGTGCAGGAAATGGCTGTAGGGGCCTTTCTTCTTGGCGAACGTGTTGTAGCCCAGCACAATCTTATGCTGGAACTGGAAGTTCTCGGCCATCATCGACAGCCACTGCGGGGAGGCGGGCTTGCAGTTGGGCGAAGTGAGCAGGATGTGGTCGTGGCTAGCGCACTTGATACCCATGGAGATGGCCATCTTTTTGCCCCGGCTGGTGGAGACCGCCGTGCTCAGGTCCACAATCTTGATGTTCGGGTAACGCTCCTTGTACTCCCGGAGCGCCTGCAGCGAGTGCTCGTCGCGGGAACGGTCGTTCACAATCACGATTTCAAAGGAGGGGTATTGCTGCTCCAGCAGGTTAGGGAGCGTCTGCAGCAGCTGGGCCGCGTCGTCGCGCACCACCACCACCACGGAGACGGGAACGTCGCGGAAACCGATGGTCGTCTTTTTCCGATGAAAGGCGAAACGACCATAGATGACGTAGTAATAGACTAATTGAACGAGAGTTATAACGCCAAATACAATTAAAATAGCCAATGCTACTTTGGTAATTTGCATTTTACAATTTGATTTAGGTTAATAGTTTGGCTGCAAAAGTATGTTTTATTTCGATAAAAGATGTATTTTTGCCAAATAAAATATAAACAACTTTACGAACATAACTTTATGAAGTTCACGCTCCAAAAAGAAGACGGCAAAAGCCGCGCACGCGCCGGGTTGGTCGAGACCGCGCACGGCAAAATCGAGACCCCAATATTCATGCCTGTGGGCACCTTGGGTGCTGTCAAATCATTACATATCAGAGATTTGAAAGAGGATGTGAAGGCCCAGATCATTCTGGGGAACACCTATCACCTTTATATGCGGCCCGGCATGGAAGTGCTGCGCGAGGCCGGCGGACTGCACAAGTTCAACGGCTGGGACCGCCCGATCCTGACCGACAGCGGCGGCTTCCAGGTCTTCTCGCTCAGCCACCGGCGCAAGATAGACCCGCAGGAAGGGGTATGGTTCCAGTCGCACATCGACGGGTCACGGCACCTTTTCAGCCCGGAAAAGGTGATGGACTTGGAACGCACCATCGGTGCCGACATCATCATGGCCTTCGACGAGTGCACCCCCTATCCGGCCGACTACAACTACGCCAAAAACTCCATGGAGACCACCTTTCTGTGGCTGAAACGCTGCATCGCCCGCTTGGAAGAGACCGAGCCGCTCTACGGCTACGAGCAAACGCTGTTCCCGATTGTGCAGGGCAGCACCTACAAGGACCTGCGCGTGAAGTCGGCGGAGTACGTGGCTTCGGTGAACTGCGACGGCAACGCCATCGGCGGCGTCTCCGTGGGCGAACCGACGGAACTGATGTACGAAATCACGGATGTGTGCTGCCAAGTGCTCCCCAAAGACAAGCCCCGCTACCTCATGGGCGTGGGGACACCCGCCAACATCATCGAATGCATCGCCCTCGGGGTCGATATGTTCGACTGCGTGATGCCCACCCGCAACGGGCGCAACGGCATGATATTCACTTGGGAGGGCATGATGAACATGCGCAACGAGAAATGGAAGCACGATTTCACCCCGTTGGATGCGGCCAGCGACCTCTTCGCCGACCGGGAATATACCCGCGCCTACCTGCGCCATCTCTACGTCTCCGATGAAATCCTCGGCCCGATGATCGGCAGCATCCACAACCTGCACTTCTACCTCGACCTGGTGACCACCGCCCGGCAGAAAATCCTCGACGGAACCTTCGCCACCTGGAAAGACGAAATCCTGCCGAAAATCTCCCGAAAACTGTGAACGGGTTTCAGGTTTCAGGTTTCAGGTTTCAGGTTTCAGGTTTCAGGTTTCAAGTTTCTAAGCTCTAAGCTCTAAATTCTACGCTCTAAGCACAACGGCCGAGTTGGTGCCGCCGAAGCCGAAGCTGTTGCTCAGCACCGTGCGCAACGGTTTCTCCACCGTCGCAGTCGCGATGTTCAGCGGAGCAGAGTGTTCGTCAGGGTTCTCGAAATTGACGTTCGGGGCCACGAAACCATGGCGCATCATCAGCGTGCAATAGACCAGCTCGCTTGCGCCGGCCATCCAGCATTCGTGACCCGTCATGCCTTTGGTGGAACTGATGAGCGCAGGTTGCCCGCGGAAGATCCGGTCCAGCGCAATGGCCTCGAAGCTGTCGCCCTGGGGCGTGCCCGTGGCGTGGGCGTTCACATAGTCGATGTCGGCCGGGGTAACCCCAGCCATCCGCAAGGCGCGGGTCATGGCCGTGTAGCTGCCGTCGTCGGAGGGCTGGGAGATGCCGCCGCCGTTGGAGGAGAAACCGTAACCGGCCACCTCCGCAAGAATGGTCGCGCCGCGCCGCACCGCACTCTCATAGCTTTCCAGAACAAGTGCCGCCGCGCCACCGCTCGGCACCAGGCCATCACGGTCGCGGTCGAACGGACGGGAGGCCTTCAGCGGCTCCCCCACCCTCTTGGAAAAGGTGCCCAACGCATCGAAAGAGGCCATCGCAAACGGGTTCACCTCCTGCGCCCCACCACACAGCACCATCTCCTGCAGCCCCTGCCTGATCAGCAAGTAGCCCAGTCCCACCGAATGGCTGCCGCTGGCGCACGCCGCGCTCACCGTGAAGTTCACGCCGCGCAAATGGAAGATGCTGCTCAGGTTCATGTTCACCGTGGAGTTCATCGACTGGAAAATCAGCCCGGAGCCCAACAGCGCCGTGTCGGGCCGCTGCACCAGCTGGCGGTCGGTCTCGATCACGGGCTTCGCCGACGAGTCGTTGCCGAAAATCACGCCCACCTCGTTGGCAAGGAGATACTCCTCATCGATGCCCGCCTGCGCAAACGCCTCTCGCGAAGCCATGTACGAATAGGCAGCTTCTTGCGACAACCCTGCACGCAAACGTCTGTGCAATAACGGCTTAAGTTCAGGTTCCGGCACAACGCCCGTCAAGTCGGACTGATAGCCGTATGCCAAACGGGCCGGGTCGTTGCCGATGCCGCAGCGCCCTGTGCGCAACGACTCCACAACCTCTTCCTGCGACGTGCCGATGCACGACCATATACCTACTCCGGTGATAACAACTTTATGTTCCATATTCGAGTTTCAAGTTTCAAGTTTCAGGTTTCAAAGTTCTAAGTTCAAAGCTCTAAGTTCTAAGTTCAAAGTTCAAAGTTCAAAGCTCAAAGCTCAAAGTTCAAAGTTCAAAGTTCAAAGTCATAGTTCATAGTCATAGTCATAGTTCATAGTCATAGTTCATAGTCATAGTCAAACATTTTCTTTCAATACAACCATCTAATACACAATATTTTCCAAGACTTTTCCAAACAAAAAAAATCCGATGCAAAGGTATAAAAATTGTCCATATTGGCGCAAGGCGATTTGCAGAGGAGGCCAATCCCTGACAAGTCGCACGACAGGCCTTGTTGTTTCAAATATTTTTATATATTTGCCGCTCCCCTGAACAAGGGGCGTTTTTTATTTTATAACATTGATTATTAACGATTTAGAAATGAAAAAAAGCTTCATGATTGCGAGTGTCGCGGCACTCGGCTTTACTTTTTTGACCGCTTCCGCGAATGCGGCGGTCCCTGCGAAACCCAAAAAGCCCAAAAAGCAGACCTCCGGCGTGACGGCCTCCAACTTGGACAAGACCGTGAAGCCCACTGCCGACTTCTACCAGTACGCCTGCGGCGGCTGGATGACCAACAACCCGTTAGGCGACGAATATGCCCGCTACGGCAGCTTCGACGTGCTGGCCGAGAACAACCAGGCGCAGCTCAAGGAGCTCGTGACCAAGATCGCGGCGCAGAAGAACACGCCCGGCTCCATTGAGCAGAAAATCGCCGACTTCTACAACACCGCCATGGCCACCGGCGACCTCGAACGCAACGGCGCCAACCCGATCCAACCCGAGCTTAACACCATCAACAATCTGAAACGCAGCGATTTGAGCAGACAAATCGCCCAGATGCAGCTCAGCGGCACCAGCCCGTTCTTCGCCCTGTTCGGCTCCGCCGACCCCGACAACAGCACCATGACCATCGCCCACATCTGGCAGTCAGGCCTCGGCATCGGCGACCGCGACTACTATTTAGACAAGGACCAGCAGAACATCCGCGACGAGTACGTGAAACTGGTGGCCAAAATGCTGGGCATGTCGGGCTACAGCACCATGGCCGGCTTCAAGGGCGGCGAAACGGAGATGGCCGGACGTATCCTGGCCCTGGAGACCCTCCTCGCCCAGAACGCCATCGACAAGACCGTGCTGCGCGACCCCTACCAGACCATCCACAAATGCACCCCGGCGGACTTCCAGAAGATGATTCCCGCCCTCGACATCAACGAATACCTCCGGACGCTGAACCTGAAGGTTGACACGCTGAACGTGAGCCAGCCTGACTACATCAAGGGCATCAACAACGTGATCAAAGTGGTCGATTTCGACGTGGTGAAGGCCTACCTCGCCTGGAACGTCATCCGCAGTGCGTCCTCCTACCTGAGCGACGAGTTCGTGAACGCCAGCTTCGACTTCTACGGCAAGACCCTCTCCGGCCGCAAGGAGAACCGTCCGCGCTGGAAACGCGTCATCGACAACATCGACGACTGTCTCGGCGAGGCCGTCGGCCAGATGTACGTGAAGAACTACTTCCCCGCCGAGGCGAAGGTGCGCATGGAGCAGTTGGTGAAGAACCTGCAGTGGGCGCTCGGCGAGCGCATCAAGGCTTCCACCTGGATGACCGACCAGACCAAGAAGAACGCCCTCGACAAGCTGGCGGCCTTCAAGGTGAAGATCGGCTACCCCGACAAATGGCGCGACTACAGCGGCCTGGCCATCGGCACAAGCAGCTATTACGAGAACGTGCAGAACTCCCGCCGCTTCGACATGGCCTACAACCTGAGCAAGATCGGCAAGCCCGTGGACCCCACCGAGTGGCAGATGACCCCGCAGACGGTGAACGCCTACTACGACCCCACCACCAACGAGATCTGCTTCCCGGCCGGCATCCTGCAGCCCCCGTTCTTCGACATGAACGCTGACGACGCGGCCAACTACGGCGCCATCGGCGTGGTGATCGGCCACGAGATGACCCACGGTTTCGACGACCAGGGCCGCAACTACGACAAGGACGGCAACCTCGCCGACTGGTGGACCGAGCAGGACGCCGCCACCTTCAAAGAGAAGGCCCAACTCATCGTCGATCACTTCAACAGCATCGAAGTCGCCCCCGGCGTGCACGGCAACGGTGAGTTCACCCTTGGTGAGAACATCGCCGACAACGGTGGTCTGAACGTTTCCTACACGGC
>JAFXPL010000105.1 GCA_017527945.1 Bacteroidales bacterium
AGCCACATACGAGGATTTGATGTACCAGCTTCCCGAAAAACAATGCCGCGTGCTGAAAGCCATCGCACTCGAAGGCAAAGCCAAGCACATCACCTCGGGAAAGTTTGCCAAACAATACCGATTAGCGTCACCCAGCGCCGTGAAATCAGCCGTCAATGCCCTGTTGGACAGGGATCTGATCACGATGGACAAAGGGGTTTACCAAGTGTATGACAAATTTTTAGAAATCTGGTTGAGAAGAGCCCTATGACAGGGAACGACAGCTCGTTTTACCGTCCCATCAACCGCTTCCGCTCCTCCTCCGGGAAACGCTCGATGGCGTAGCGCAGCATCGTGCGGGGCATTGTGGCGCGGCGGGGTTCGAGCCAGTCGCGGAGCCGCTGCTCGTCGCGCTTGCCCGCCTCGCGGAGGAGCCAGCCGGCGGCCTTCTGCAGCAGGTCGTGCAGGGGCGCGGGCTTCTTCAGGAACAGCTCAGCCAACGCGTAGGTGTCGTCTAACTCGCCGTGGCGCACAAACTGCATCGTAGTCACAATGCCGATGCGCTGCTCCCAGATGGTGGTGCCGTTCTCCACCATGTCGTAGAGCATTTTGCGGTCTTTGTCGAGGAGCCAAACACCGAGGATCTCGTAGCAGGTGAGATCGACCAAATCCCAGTTGTTCACGAATTGGAGGTGCGACAGATAGAAGCTGACGTTCAGCTGCTGCAGTCCGCGGTCGCCCTTGGCCGCTTTGAAGAACTGCACCAACGTGAGCAGTCCGGCGAGCCGCATCTCGTGGTATTCGGAGGTGACGCAGGCCTCCAGTTCATAGAACGAGACGGACTGCCAGCACTTCTTGACAATCTCGCGCACGACGGGCACCTTGATGCCGAGGAACTTGTCGCCCTCGCCGTACTCGCCCTTGCCGGTCTTGAAGAAACGGCTCAGGTGTTCGGCCTGCGCGGGGTCCTGGCGGTGAAGGATTTCCTCGGAAAGGGAGGCGGGATGACCCGATTCGTTATATTGTTGGTTTTCTGTCATAATAGAAGTATTTGAAACGGACGGCAAAAGTACAAAAAAACAAAAAAACATTTTCTATGTAACGAAATGCCCAGTTTGTGCGACAGAGCGAATGTAAAAGGGAAAAGTATTCAACGAGAATACTTTTCATCCTAATTATTCGTTATTAAAGTATTATGTCACCGAAATGAAACACCATGAAGAGACTCTTGATACTCTCTGTCGTAATACTTGCCTTCTCGGCGCAGGCGCAACACCACCCCACAGTCCCATCTTACGACGAATTAAAGACCGCGGGGTATGAGGCGTACCAAAACCAAGACTACAAAACGGCTTACCAGACGTTCCATAAGATGGATTCGGTGTATGGGATAGCCGATTTTCTCGATCTTGTTTATTATAATGTTTTAACAAATCATCTCAATTCGAACAGCGAGGAGTCAAAAGCTCTGATGTTCCGTATTGCCCGTAACAAATGTTGCGACATGAAGTTCTTGGAAGAGATGGTCGAGAAGCAGAAGGCGGACACGCTTGACCACTGGGGTGAGATTGTCGCCATTGTCTCCTCTCGCTGGGTTCAGGACTCCATCTATCAAGACAGGCTGCTGACCATGAAAAGAAGCTATATGGCCGCACTGGATTTGCTGAACAACGGAGGTAACGATTCGGCTTGGAGTGTCTTCAACGAGGTGAATGTTTCCAATGCCGCTGAACTCCAGCAACTGATCGCGGAGCGCGGTTTCCCTACATACACCAGAGTGGGCTACTACTGCAACGACTACGCCTCGGTGCTTGCGTATTTCTTGCCGACAGAGTCCCTTCAATGGTATTTGGAGCAAGCCAAGGCCGCCGCCGACACCGGAGACTACAACCCGGACTGGATTCCCACTTTGTCCGACCGATACATGAGACAGCAAGTCCCTGACTCAGTCTATCTGGAGCACTTGCAGGTGATGTCGGACGCTGACCAAAATGCGAGAAGAATGCTGGATAGCGAAGTGGGCTACGATTCGGTGTGGCGGGTTATCCATGAGGTGGACGCCGCCAATCTCGTTGGACTCAAGCAATTGATAGCCGAACGCGGGTTCCCGACGTTGTCCAAGGTCGGTTACAAATGCTGCGACCTCGCCTCGCTTATCGCGCAGCACCAGCCGCCAGAGTTCCTGCACTGGTTCCTAGAACAGGCAAAAGCTGCCGCCGACACTGGGGATTTTGACCTTACGTGGATTGCCTACATGACCGACCGCGACTTGAACTATCAAAGGAAACCGCAACTGTACGGCACCCAATTTCATGGTCAGGACGGTATCACAGCACTCTATCCCATTGCAGACATCGAACATCTGGCCGAGCGGCGTGAGCGTGCCAATCTGGGACCTATTGAAAACTATCTCGCAGGCTATGATCTGACCGAAATCCTCATTCACCCGGCGCTTGTGAACTACAACCAATACAGCCTGACTTGCCATATCGACGGTGACACCATGCGGGTGTCGGGGACCTGTTACTTCTCCCACGAGAACAACTATCGGAACCACCTCTTACTATCGCAGACCATCAGAATC
>JAFXPL010000106.1 GCA_017527945.1 Bacteroidales bacterium
GCAACCCTCCTCGCGAACCACATCGCGGTCGCACAAACAAACACGACACAGAAATAATCACCACAGACATTTCTATAAGCCACAACACATCGTCGCATGAAAAAGAGGATGTGCCAAAACGTGACTTTTGACACACCCTCATTTTTTGTTGGAAGGCATTGACGACACCTCCGAGGTTTCGTTAGAACAAACGGCTGTTTCCGTTTCGAAGCTCTTCGTCGGATGGGACATTTTCTTTTATTGTGTCCACATCGATGACGAGCGGACGTCTGTACGGCTTCGGAGCCTTTACGTTCGACTTTTCCGTGCCGGACATCGGCTTTTCTGGCGCAGTTTCTTTCATAGTTCCCAAATCCTTTTCCGGGTCTGTTGGACGAATGTCGCCGGCTTTTGCCCGGTGGTTGTTGGCAGACGGTTTCTGGATTGGCGTAGCCGTCTCTTCTTTCGTCGGAGATGTTGCATTGGAACACGAAGAGTCAGACACGACTGCGACAGGTTCGGATGGCGATACGGAATCGAGGTGCCTATTGGTGAAAAGGTGTGTGCCTATCAGAGCCGCCCCTCCGACCACGATAGCGGTTGTGGTTCCTGCAAGCCAGAATTTCCATGCTCCCCCCTCCCCTTTCGACTGCCGGAAACGTCTCCATGCCGTCGGTTTGTAGGCGTATTCCGCCTGTTCTGCTTTGTCTTTTATAAGTTTGTCAAAATCCATCATAACTATTCGTTGTTTAGTTTCAACACCGCCTCTTTAAGTTTGGCTCTTGCGCTGTTCACATGCCATGCGGAGGTGTTTTCCGACATCCCCATCTGTTGGGAAATATCGCGGTGCGAATAACCCTCGAACACGAACATGTTAAAAACAGTGCGGGTGACCGGCGGCAACTGCTGGATAAGGTTCACTAACTCTTCGGCAGAAATTTTAGACACCGCGTCGTTCACACGATGATCAACCAGCTGACTGTCCGCAATGTCTTCCAGTCCAACCAAAGACACATTTTTGTCATAGCGTCTTCGGTAATCCAGCGCCGCATGCGCCACCACTTTTTTTAGCCATGCTTCAAAAGAACCTGTGTTTTCGTATTTGTCGAGGTTCGAAAACACTTTCAAGAACCCCTCGTTGAGCATGTCGGCCGCCTCATCTGGGTCTCCTGCGTAGCGCATGCAAACACCCATCACGCAACTGTAGAAATGCTTGAACAGTTTCCTTTGGGCGCGCGAGCTGCCTTCGCGACAAGAAATCACCCAGTCTTGTACTTCCGAATGCTCTTTCATATACTAAAACGGATAGCGAGGGGAAAATCTTGGGCCAAATGTGGAATTTTATTTGATAGTCGATTAACTATCACTGAATCAAGTTATTTCACAATTTTGAATCCTAAAGAAACGATGAACATGTTCAGTTGTTTCGTTTGGGAGGAGCCTTCCATCATATTCCGGAAATTGTCGGCAGCAATGCAGTAGCTCCCGTCCAGTGAAAAGCGCCAGAAGTCGATGCCGACACCGACCTGCCCACCCCATTGCACCACATTGGAGTTCCAGTCGGTTTCCGTCATGTTGTCGGATATCTTGAAGTCGAATCGCGGGCCGATTGTCAATCGAAACTTGAAATTGTCGTTGTTGATGAAATGGTATCCCAGGAGAGCCGGTACTGAAATATAGTGTTGCTTAATGGTTTCGTTGGCGGAGTATTCATGGAGGTGGTTCTCCTTGAACTTTGACTGTTTGAACACGTAGTTCACTTCGGGTTGAAAGAAGAATCTGTCGCCGAAGCGCATGAAGAGACCCGCTTCCATTCCGAAATCGTGTTTGGTCAGCGCAATGTAGTTGGTCGCATTGCCTGCCACTTTCAATCCAAGGGAAAACTGAGCAGTGGCCTGTTTCACGGTCAAGAGATTGAATAAAAACACGGATATCAGTGCCATCACGGTGATTCTCAATTGTTTGGTTCTCATAATAATGATGTTTTACGAACAAATACGGTTAACGATGTTAAGTCAAATTTATTGTACAATCCCCTACCCTCGTCTGCATGACAAAAGTCGATGGGGTCCTATTGCGCGACGATCGGGAGGTTTATCAGCAGATGCCCCTCACTTCGTTCACATCGGAGATGCCTTCCCGGAGGCATAGTTGTCGTAGTTCTTCCAGCACGTTGCGTCCGGCCTCGGGGTTGTTGAAGTGAATAGTTCCGAGCTGCACAGCGGCGGCACCCGCCATCATGAACTCCAGCACGTCTTCTGCAGTATAGATGCCGCCGATACCGATGACCGGGACCTCCACCGCCTTGCTCACAGAATGGACCATACGCAGCGCTATCGGCTTGATAGCGGCACCGGAGAGGCCTGCATAGACGTTGTTGAAGACCGGTTTCCGCCGATGGATGTCGATGGCCATCGCTTGGAATGTGTTGACGAGCGACAGTGCGTCGGCACCGGCGCGCTCACAGGCGAGAGCCATCTCTACAACGTTTTCCGCATTCGGGGAGAGCTTGACTATCAAAGGTTTGATGCAGACATTACGCACCGCGCGTACCACTTCCTCCGCCACTTCCGCCTTTATGCCAAATGCCATGCCCCCGCTTTTCACGTTGGGGCATGAGATGTTGAGCTCCAGCATGTCGATGTCGGAGGCGGACAGCAACGCGGCTCCCGTGACATAATCCTCCATACTGTGACCACCCATGTTGGCGATGAGCACATTGCCATAACGGCGCATTTGTGCGATTCCGTTTTCGATGAAAGCTTCCACGCCTGGATTTTGCAGTCCCACGCTGTTCATCATGCCGGACGCCGTCTCCCAAACCCGTACACCTTCGTTCCCGTCCTTCGGGTGGAGTGTCAACCCTTTGGAACAGATTCCGCCAAGACATCCCACATCGTAGAGTTCGTTGTATTCCTCTCCAAAACCGAACGTGCCTGAGGCCGCTATCAGCGGGTTTTTGAAAGGCACTCCGGCCACCTTTACCGATAAGTTTATGTTTTGTTCCATTTTATTTCTGTCGATTTGATTTTCAGTACTTTGAATATAACAAGTGCTTTACCATAGCAGGTCGGTGCTTTGGAAGACCGGCCCGTCTTTGCAGACACGTTTCATTCCTTGTTTGGTGCGGATGCTGCAGCCGAGGCATGCACCGATGCCGCAGGCCATCCGGTGCTCCAGCGAGCAGTAGCAGGTTGTACCTGTTTCGGCGCACATCGCGGCGACTTTCCGCATCATCACTTCGGGGCCGCAAGTCAAAACCGCGTCGTATTGTCCAGGTTTCAGCAGGTCGGTGATGTACCCCCGGTAGCCTTCTGGTCCGTTTTCCGAGGAAACAAACAGATTTTCGCAGCACGTGGAAAAATCCTCCACGGCAAAGAGCTCGTCGCGGAACCCCAAATAGGCATCTACATCGACACCTTTGTAAATCAATGTTTTAGTCGTCTGGTAGAGTGGCGGGATGCCCACACCACCGCCAACGACCGCCACTTTGCCGCTGAGGGATTCGCAGGGGTAGCCGTTACCACATGGTCCCAAAAGCCGAATCTTTTCGCCAGACTTCACTTCCGACAATTTTTTCGTGCCTTTCCCCACCACCCTGTACATGAACGACAGACGGCTGTCATCCGCGCTGAACACACTAATCGGGCGCATCAGCGTCAATTCCGTGTCCCAACATTTTATCATGAAGAACTGACCGGCCTTCACTTTGGTCTTGTTCCAAGTGACATCCAAAACAAAAATGTCTGCCGCAATCTGTTCGTTGTCGATGACTTTTCGCTCTAAATACTTCATATACAATATTTTACAATATCAAGACTATATTTGCTAACAAACTGCGAATATACGATTTTTTTTAGCCGCTCTATTTGATAATTTAGCAGATATCCGTTTATAAATGCATGGTTACACATTCGTATTTTTATTCGAAAAGCACAATCTTCTCTGTTTTCAAACATTCCATTCCCCGAGTCACGCGCAGAAGATACACTCCGCAGCTCAAGTCTTTAGCATCCACCGAAACACTTGCGTTGAAAGTCCCTTCCTTTTGCACTCGTCCCGCCATGTCATACAGCACAAACCTTCCGATGTCGTCATTTGCCGGAAACAAGTCTTCCTCGCAATGGATTACCAGACGTTTACCCTGCACAGAAAAGACATGCAACAACTCTTTTCCAATCTTTTTTTCGTCCAGTGTGGGCGGTGCCAAGAATAATGTTTTTGGTGTTGAGCGCAAGCCCGCCTTATTCTCCGCCACGATGCTGAATGTGATCATCTGGCCGGACGGGAACGAGAAGCACTGCTGGCAGGAACACGACAGTCCGTTGTCCACCCAATGGGCAATCGAAGCAGATGTCAGCATTTTTGAGTTGTGGAAATAGTATCGTTGCAGGCCCGACTGTACATCTGTCCCCCCGGTCCAGGTTGCCGAGACCTCCACGACCTGTGTACCATCGGCCTGGGTGACACTTTCGGTATGGAGCGACAAGTTGGAGACCGCCGGAGGGGCCGTGTAGTCAACTTTTAGAGACTTTTCCACTAACGTAGAGAACTTATACGCCCGATCCACAACAATCGACTTCAATTTCGTGCGACTCAATCCGTTCACTGCTTGTCGTTGTATGTTGCAGTTCGCGGCCGTTCCAACCGTCACCGGCACAGCCGTTGTCCGGGAGGCGTACACCCGAAGATTGTCGATGCAGACTGCTGCATTCCGGGTGGCAAAGCCAATATAGGAGTTCGTTGTAGTGGCCAGCACATGATCCACAGCCCTAATAATCCGGTTACCATGACGCATGACTACAATTTCCCCAGTTGAGTGGTCGAACACCACGCGGCACAGGTAGGCCGTTCCGGGTGCAAAATAGACCTGTTCTTTCCTTTTGAGCAGTCTTTTCGCCCCTAAGATGAGGCGGTAAACACTGACGGTACGGTTTTCCCTGTCGAAACACACCTCATAGCCTGAGAAGAGCGAAGTCTGGGAGGGCGCGTTTCCGCAGTTGAAGAAGAAGGAGCACTTCTCCCCATCGAGAAACTTCAGATAGAAGTCGTAGAGGTAAGCGGAATGGGCGGCCCCATTGTGGTGCGCCGCAACGCCGGCGTATTCCAATGCTGCATTGTTTTGCCTGAGCTCGCCGTTTTGGACTACCCACGTGCTGGCCGCATTGTTCACCCAAGTTTCGCCGTTCAAGGCATTGTCGAAATTGTCGCACAGGAAGCCCTGCTCGTGGCGTGCACTCCAGACGGCACCGTCAGACTCCATGATTTGGTAGAATCTCCATTTGAGTCCAGAGTCATCGGAATCGTTGAATTGTGCGGTGAAGTTGCCCGTCACCCATTGCGTGGCGTCCGTCAGGATAGCGGTTTGCGGCGAAGCATTGTCCGCAACAGGCTCACCCGGATCTGGCTCCCAGTCGTTGAGTATTTCCTCGTCGTCTCCCCAGTCGTCGTCATCTTCCCCGTCACCCCCCGTATCACCGGGATTGTCGCCTGGTATGGCAGAAACACCCTGCCACAGGGCATTCCAGCCCGCCGCATTCGTGGCACAGTCGGAGCGAAATTCCACCAGCATTTTGTCGCCCGCAGCCACCACGCGCCCCGGCGACTGTGTGTTCCAGCGTCCAATAAGAGGGGAAAAGACAGTGCCGCCTTCGTAAATCCATAGGAAGTCGTAGTTCGGTTCGAGCGAAAAGCTCTGGAATGTCAAAGCGACACTGTCCGCCCCGGGTGCCTGGATCAGGAACAGTTTCCGCTCATCGTCGGCATAGTTCCCGAAGGGCCCTCCCGAGTCCGTGAATGTGCCCGAGGAGGCCGTCATCGTGGTCACTGTCGGCTGGTCGTTGATGAGCTTGTAGTACAGGTTCCAGTTCCAATAGGGGCCGGGGTCCGTGTGCGTTTGGCTCGGATAGTGTTGATGGCCACGGATTTGAGTGCAAGCCGTAGAGCTTCCCAGACTGTGTACCCCGTAGTTGAGGACGGTGCCATCGTCCAACGTGTCGCGATAAAACACGCGGTGCGGATTGATGTTGGGCCTTCGGGAGCAAATGTTCTTCACCAAGTTGGCAGACGACTGGTACATGTTCATTGTGAAGTAGGAATAGATGTTGCCGTAAGCCTCGTGCTCGATGCCGATGGTGTAGCTGTTGGCGACCCCAACATGCCAGGCCTTGTCAGCCTCGCGCACCATCTGTGTGACCTGGCCGTCAATGGAGCGGATCACATAGTGTGCGGACACTTTGGCACTGCAGTTCTGAAACCAGGCGATGGCCCCCGCGTAGGTGCCCTGCGTGTAGTGGATCGTGACGGACGAGACGGTTGTGCCGCCGCGCCCCGAGGTGTAGTTGCAGGCAGCTGCAGGCACAAACACGGCATCCGGATAGTCCGGCGTTGTGCGTGTCGAGCCAAGGGAGTTCGCCGGCGCGACTTCCGTCCGCCCTCCTTTCAAACGGGCATATTCGTCGCCGAACAGCCCCACGAAATCAATCTCACGCAGCGGAGCACCGCAACCGGCATACTCATCCTTGTCCAAAAAGTAGTATATCATGTACAGAAAGCTGTTTAGGGCGAAATCTTCCGTTCCTTCCTCTGGAATCGGCAGTTCGCACAACTCCACGAAAATGCGCTTGTACTGTTCGACCGAATCGCCGTAGCAATTGAACCTCTCCTGCAGCTGCGCAAACGCGCACGCATACGCTTTCACCGCTGTGCCGGGCTGCCACAAGATGGCGTCTAACGAGTACGGAGTCGTGCGAGCCAATAGCCGCGCATTCTCCCGAAACACGCCTTTCCCGTGCAAAGTCAGCCCCATGACCGAATATATCCGCGGCATTTCCGTCGGATCGGACTCCAAAGTGTCCGTCGAAATATTTGGGGAGAAGCGCGTGTATTGAAACGCAACCGCTTCCAGCATTCCTCGCGGGATTGACGGATATTCTTGGTACGCCTCTTCGAACCAATGACTTATCTCGTTATATTGTTTATACATGAAATGTTCGACTTGACGATCATAGTCCCGACGATAACCGTCGAATTCATCTGAAATTTGCGCGTGTGCTTGTCCGGCCAAGGCCTGCCACACCAACCATAAAACCGATAATACTACTACTTTGTTCTTCATTGTTTTTAATTTTAGAAAATAATTTTGTTTTTGTCATGGCAAAGATACAACATCGGAGAGCGTTTGTCAAGAGGCAAAATCACTTTTAACAATAATTAACAGCGAAAAAACATACAATACTGTAAAACAAGAATTTAACAAAAATATTTCATGACAAAAATGCAACTTTTATACTAAAAAAACTTAAAACAAGTAAAAAACCGACAGCCTTGGATTTTCGAGCCAAGAGGTAGAATAGTGAATTTTGGAAGAAATCAGGGAATCCATTGCCAAAACGTGAAAATAACAAACAGAGCTCCATCGTCATTGCTGTCGTGCGGGGCTCCGGCATACCTATTTATTTTTTTAAAGAATAACTCAGGTTGTTTTTCTGAAAAATAGTATTTTTGCAGGTTAAAATTTTTGGCTATGGAAGAGGAAGTTGAAAAATGCGTTTCCCTGCTGAAAGAGGGCAAAGTGATTTTGTATCCCACTGATACAGTGTGGGGTATTGGATGTGATGCGACCTGCGAGGAGGCCATTACGCGCATTTACCGCATCAAGCAGCGCAACGAAAAAAAGAGCATGATCATCCTGTTGGATTCGATGCAGCGGCTGCCAATGTATGTGAAAAAGATCCCGCTAATTGCGTGGGACCTGCTCGCGCACGTCACGCGCCCCACCACTTTCGTCTATCAGACGGCCTACAACCTTCCCGCGAAACTGATTCACGAGGACGGCACCATCGCCATCCGCATTGTGCAGAACGAATTCTGCCGGCAGGTCATCCGCCAGTTAGGGCGTCCGTTGATCTCCACTTCCGCCAACATTGCCGGTGAACCCACCCCACAGACGTTCGATAAAATCTCGCAAGATGTTATCCGTCAGATGGATTACGTGGTTTCGCAAGATCAATCCACCTCTGTGGAGTTCAAGCCGTCACGGTTGATCAAATTCTTGGACGACTATAATTTCACCATCATCCGCGACTGAAAATGGAAAGAATAGCTGTTTATGCCGGCTCGTTCTGTCCTTTCACGAAAGGACACGAGGACATCGTCAGACAAGCTCTGCCGCTTTTCGACACAATTATCATTCTTGTCGGGAAAAACTCGCAAAAAAAGGACGTTTTCTCCGTGGAGGATCGTCTCAAATGGATTTCGAGGCTCTATGTCAACGTGCCGAACGTGTATCCTTTCACCCACGATGGACTAACCGTCAATTTCTGCAAGTCGGCGAATGCCCGCTATCTCATTCGCGGCCTCCGCAGCGCGCAGGATTTCGAAAGCGAGCAGGCGATGGCCGAAATCAACCACCGCCTCAATCCCGATGTGGAGACCGTCTTTTTCATCGCTTCGCCCCAATACCGCAACGTCTCCTCCTCCCTCGTCCGGGAGCTGTGGGCGCTGAAAGCCGACTATTCCCCGTATCTCTCCTACCCTCTCCCTCCGTATCAGCCGTAAATGAATCGACACATCAGCCATATCATATTGACGGTAAGCCTATTAGCTGCTTTCTGCTGTCAAGCGCAGTCGCCCGTGACCATCACCGGGACTGCTCGCTTTGCCGCCGGAGAGGAAATCAGGCTGCTGGTCTATAATGACCTGCTGAACGGCATCGCTGATGTGGTAGCCACCGACATTATCGACAAGCAGGGGCGTTTTTCCCTGAAATACAATACGAACGACATCCTGCTCGCCCAGTTAGCCATCCGCGCCACCAAAGCCGAGTTCTTCATCGTGCCGTCGAACAGCTACAATTTCACCGTTTCCGTCGATAGTGCCCTTTTCCAGCGTATCAATCCCGAAAAATACGGCGGTTTCTTACAAATCGAAAATCTCAGTGCCGACACCGCCGACCTGAACTACAAAATCAACCGCTTTTCACGGTTTTTCAACCAAGTTTCTGATGCTTACGCCTACCCGATGTTCTACGGTGCGGAATACAATGTGTTCGATTCCGTACGCTCCATTATTTCGGAACAATTTGATTTTCAGTATATTCCGACAAATTTTTACCAATCCTACGGCTACTATACGTTAGCGAGCCTCGACATGCTGGAATACCGTAAAAAACCGGTTTACCTCTACCAGAAATACTTCGACAACGACTATATCCTTTACAACAACCCGGCCTACATGTCGCTTTTCAACCAATATTACGAAGGTTATCTCTACTATTCCCCCTATATTTCCAAGGAGCTGCTTGACCGTACAGTCAACGAGACGCCGAACTACCCCACCCTGTTCAACGAGGTGGGCCGCGACCCGAAACTGACCAACGCACGTCTTCGTGAATTGGTGATAATCAAGAACTTGATTAGTTTTATGGACAACAAGGAGTTTGACCGCGGCAACGTAATCAAAGTGTTGGAATATATTGGGAAGACTACCTCTTTTGAAAAGCATAAAGAACTTATAAATAGCAAGTTAAGGTCGATCAAGACGGTTTCGGAACAGAGCGGTGAGACCGCTTTCCTGAACGAGAAAGGGCACAAGGCCAAACTTAAACAATTCGAAGGGAAACCCGTCTATTTGCAAGTGTTTCAGACGGACTGTATCAGTTGTATTCAGGAAATGATGATAATCAAGGAGTTATATAGCAAATATAAAGAAAAAGTGCAGTTTGTGAGCTTATGCGTTGATCCGGACAAGAGCACATACCAAGCGTTTGTCAAGCAGTTCGGCAAGCAGTTCGACTGGCCGATACTCTACTTCGACGAGCAATACGACTGGCTTCAGCAGCGCGGCATCGAGACGCTCCCCGACTATCTCATGCTGAATGAAAATGGCACATTGTCAATGCGTTATCCTCCCGCTCCGACAAAGGGACTGCCGGAATATCTACAGCAGATTTTCCCGGATGAGGACGGAAACGAGGAGAATCCGCTCTTTTACAATCGAAACAAACAATAAAAAATCACGAATATGAAAAAGAACATCATCATCATCCTTTGCATGGTTCTGAGTATCAATGTTTTTGCGCAGGATGCCAAAGACAAGCATCTCGCCAAACTGCCTGCCGTCGAGATTCAGGATTTAAACGGCAACGCCTTCAACACCAAGGATATACAAAACGACGGGAAGCCCGTAATTGTGAGTCTGTGGGCCACATGGTGCAAGCCTTGCATCGCCGAATTGTTGGCCATCGCCGACGAATACGAGGACTGGGTGGCGGAGACCGGCGTGAAGCTGTATGCCATCTCCATCGACGATGCCAAGACTTCCGCTCGTGTCGCGCCGTTCGTGAAGGGCAAGAATTGGGAATATACCGTGTTGTTGGACGTTAACTCCGACTTCAAACGCGCCATGAACGTCAACGACGTGCCTTACATGTGCATCCTGAACGGCGACGGCGAGATCGTGTGGCAGCACACCTCCTACGCCCCCGGCAGCGAAGAGGAAGTCTATGAGGTCATCAAGTCCTTAGTCAAGTAAAATCGTTTCCAACTTATCCGTAACTATATGATTTTCAAATCTACCAAGCGAGTTTTTCTCGCTTTTTCCTTTGTCTTGCTCGGTGTCGCGGCTTTTGCGCAGCACCAAATCGGGAACGGGCGGATCAGCGGCGACTTCGGCTTCAACGGCATGTACTACGTTCCGGATTCCATCATCGGGGCGGAGCCGGTGGAGTCGAAAGTGCGCGGCAACGCTTTCCTTAATATATTATATAGCAACGGCGGATTCTCGGCGGGTGCCCGCTACGAATTCTATCAGTTTCCGCTCATCGACTTCGAGAAAATCGGGTATAAGGGACAGGGTGTCAAGTATTTCTTCGCTGACTACACCAACAAGTTCATTTCGGTGACGGCGGGCAACTACTACGAGCAGTTCGGCAACGGGCTGACCCTCCGCGCCTACGAGGATCGTCAGCTCGGCATCGACAACAGCCTGCTGGGTGCGCGGGTGAAAATCACGCCCTACCGAGGCGTCTATATCAAGGGGGTCTGGGGCATCGAGCGACGCAATTTCGACAGCTACATCGGCCGGAACGACTTTGTGCGCGGCGGCGACGTAGAGCTCTCCTTCGGCGAGATGTTCCCGGTCATCCAGGAGAAAGGCTTCATCGCCCGCGTGGGCGGCAGTTTCGTGAGCAACTACGACAAGCCTGACCAGACCGTACAGTTCCAGCTCTATCCCGAAACCGACTCCGCCACCACAGCGGTCATTCCGAAGGAGAAGTTTCCTTCCAATGTGGCCACCTGGGCGGCGCGCATGACCTTCGGGTACAAGGATTTCCGCTTGGACGGTGAATACGCGCGGAAGATGAACGACCCGAACATCAGCAACGGCTTCATATACAAGCCCGGCGAAGCGCTCTTCCTGTCTGCCACCTACGCCATGAAAGGCCTCGGCATCGCGGCCTCGTTCATCCGTGCCGACAACATGGAGTTCCGTTCGCAGCGGATGGAAAACAGCAACTCCCTGCTCATGATCAACTGCATCCCGGCCATCAACCGGCAGTACTCCTATCAGCTGATCGGCAACTACAGCTACGCCAGCCAACCCAACAGCCAGATCGGGGTGCAGCTGCAGGTCAACTATCAGATTCCCAAGAAGTCGGTGCTCGGCGGGAAGTACGGTACCGACCTCACCTTCAACTATTCGCGCTTCCATGACATTGACAAGCAGCCGGTGCCCGAAGCCGTCGAAAACGGCACTATGATCGGCACCACGGGCTACACCTCCAAGTTCTTCAAGTTCGGCCCGACCCTGCTGTATCAGGACATCGGTCTCGAAATCAGCCACCGTTTCAACAACAAGAAATGGAAATTGATCCTGGCCTACAACTACATCACCTACAACTTGGAGATCCTGCAGGGCCATGCCGGCATGATGCGCGGGCATTTGGTGGCCTCCGACCTCTCCTACAAGATCACCCCGAAACACGCGCTGCGCCTCGAACTGCAAAATCTCTACACCAAAGACGACGAGGGCAGCAGCGCATACACCATGTTGGAGTACTCATTCAGTCCGAGCTGGTTCGTTTCCATCAGCAACGAATGGAACTACGGCAACCCGATCAAAAGCCACAGAACGTCCTACTACAACATTGCCTGCGCCTACGTGTGGAACACCACGCGCATCGCCCTGAACTTCGGCAAGACCAAGGAGGGCATCCTGTGTGTCGGCGGTGTCTGCCGCGCGGTACCCGCCTCCTACGGCGTGGGATTGTCCATCACGACATCGTTCTAAGGCTTGACGATGCTTCTAAAAATTGAATAGATCACTTTTGCAAATAAAAAAAACAAATATGAAAAACATCTTGCTTACATTGGCGATTGTGCTCGCCGCCGTTGTGGTGTCCGCTCAGATGACGTTCACCGTACAAGGACCGGAGAAAAAATACAACCAGATTCGAATCGTGAACGAGACCTCTCAGACGAATTTCAAATGCCGTGTCCTCATCCTGAACGAGGACGGCAGCGACTCGAAGGAGGTCTATGGCGTTTATGAATTGAAGGAGAAGGGGGATTCCGACTTCAACACGAACAAGATTCTGCAAGGCACAAAGCTGAAAATCCAGAAGCCCAAGGGTTTTCCCGTAGAACTGGACTTCAACGTTGAATACAAGAACATTCCGCTGTTCGACATCATCATCATACACCTCTTCGACAAGGGCGCGGACGCGAACGCGGCCCCTTCGGAAGAGTTCGAATAAGCTGCGGGGGAGATCACCGCGGATTTGTGCGGGAAAGAATCTCTGCAAAATAGCACGGGTTTGCGCGGAAGGGAAATACTGCCTCTGCCGCGCAAAACTGTATTTGGGGGTGTTATTGAGACGGGATAACTCGAAAGCCCGAATCTCCTTGGGAAAAAAGAACCGAAAAACTATGCTAATAGACAATTCATTAAATAATCAAGCAATGAGAAAAACAAGACTCTTTCTGGCATTCGCAGCCTCTTTAGCGTTGCCCCCGAAATTGAACCCCTGAAATCTCAACAAACAAAAAAAGCCGTGCGCCCCATCCCTGAGGCGCACGACCTTTCTATTCACTACTCACAAATCACAAATCACTTCTTGTAGAACACGAACTTCCCGTCCTCCATGGAGTCCACCACGATGGTGTCGCCGGAACCGAGGTCGTCAGAGAGGATCAGCTTCGAGAGCTCGTTCATGATCTGCTTCTGGATGACCCGCTTCAGCGGACGTGCGCCAAACATCGGGTCGTAGCCCAAGTCGGCCAGCAGCTTCATCGCGTAGTCGCTGAACTCGATGTTCAGGTTCCGCTGCGCCAACAGCTTGCGCAGGTTGTCCAGCTGCAGATTGATGATGTCCTTAATCTCGCGCTTCGACAGCGGCTGGAACATCACGATCTCGTCGATACGGTTCAAGAACTCCGGTTTCAACGTCTTCTTCAGCAGCTCGTTGAGTTCCGCTTTCGTCTTCTGGAAGACCTCGTCATTGGACTGTCCGTTCGGGTTGGCGTAGTTCTCCTGAATAATGTTCGAACCGAGGTTCGAGGTCATGATGATGATGGTGTTCTTGAAGTCGGCCACCCTACCCTTGTTGTCGGTCAGCCGTCCGTCGTCGAGCACCTGCAGCAGCACGTTGAACACATCGGGGTGTGCC
>JAFXPL010000107.1 GCA_017527945.1 Bacteroidales bacterium
ATGATGTCGTTCTGGACCAGGAACTTCAAGGCGACCTGGGCGGATGTCTTGCCGTATTTCTCGCCGATACTCACCAGCGTCTCGTTCTTGAAGATGCTGCTCCGCCCTTCCGCCAACGGGCTCCAGGCCTCCATAGCCACACCGTAAGGTTTCAGGTATTCCCTCATTTTCCGCTGCTGGTAGAGCACATGGGCCTCGCATTGGTTCACGACGGGCATGACCTTGGCGTCCTTCACAATCATCGGGAAGGTGTTGGGATAGAAGTTCGACACTCCGATGGCCTTGAACATGCCTTGCGCATAGAGTTCTTCGAGCGTGTGCCACATCACGGCGGGGTTCCCCACGGGCCAGTGGAGCAGCATCAGATCCACATAGTCCAGGCCGATCTGCCGCATGGAACGGTCAACCGTGCGCAGCGTCTCCTCCCGTGTATGGCAGGGCTCGCAGATCTTGGTGGTGACGAACAGCTCCTCGCGGGGAACGCCGCAAGCCCGAACCGCGTCGCCCACGCCTTTCTCGTTTTCGTACATGGCGGCCGTGTCGATGCTGCGGTAGCCTACCGACAAGGCGTCTTCCACCACCCTTTGCGTCTCCTTTTCGGAGATGTTATAGACCCCAAGGCCGACCATCGGCATTTTCAGTCCATTGTTCAACGTTTTGTATTCCATATTGTTCGTTGTCTTTCTATTGGTGAGTTGTGATTGATAGATTCCAGTTTGTCTGTCATTCCTTGTCGGTGCAGACTAATGTTCAATATATTTGATGATTTTTGCGGGATTGCCGGCAACGATGGCGTACGGAGGGACGTCCTTCGTCACCACGGCATTGGCCCCGACGATGCAGCCTTAGCCGAGGTGCACGCTCGGCGGCGATTTGCCGCATCAGTGAATCGTCAGGAAAAATTTCTCCGTCAAGGAGCGCAACCCCTGCGGGATTTCCGCCAAAAGGATTGTCTGTGAAAGCATCAACGATGTAGTATTTCATGTTGGGTGATTTTATGTTGGGTATTTTATGTTGGTTAGTGAATGTTAACACAAAGTCATCAACAGCTGACGGATTTGACCTTCTTCAAGTGTTTCAACCCCCTGTATAGATGTTGTTTGAAATCATATTCACACAAACAAGTCTTCTGCGGTCACCTCAGAATCTACAATGTCCTTGTTAACGCCATCAGCAACGCCGAAAGTCGTGACAAATGTTTGGAATAGTCCATACGAGACTTTCTCCTTCTCTCTAAACAACTGTGTCCTTTTGCGGACATCTTCGGCGTATGATTTTTTTATGATAAAAGGCCCACCGCTGAATTTCATCTCACATAAGTTGATGTTGCGGTCGCCCCGCTCGATCACGAGATCAATCTGCGCCTTTTTCCCTTCTTCGGTTTTAACAGGAATATAGCGCCAAGAAGATGCCGCGGTGGAAATGCCGGAAATTCCGAGGCTTTGTCTGATTTGGGCTATGTGGGTGAAACAAATCAATTCAAAAGCATATCCTTGCCACGATTCCACGCTATGGGAATTGTAATTGTGCGTCCACCATGTCTCATCTTTGCTGTCGATGGCATCAACAAATTTGTAGTAAAAAAGTGTATAGAAATCCACAAGACGGTACAACTTGCCTCGTGATTTGTTCCCAAATTGTTGGAAAGATATAATGAAATCGCAGCGTTCCAAATTTTTCAGTGCTGTGGTCAACCGTTCACCGTCAAGAGTGGTGGATCTTTGGATTTCCGTGAATGTCAGTCCATCGTGATTTCCATTCAGAAGGCTCACTATCTCCAGATACTTGTCGGCCTTGTTGAAAACGGCATTGTACAGTTCGTCAAACTCTGTCCTCAATTCTGCATTTTTGCGGAAGAACAGACGGTCAATGTTGCCGATAAGAGGCTGCTTGGAATCAAGCAAACTCAGATAGAACGGGACACCACCCATAATCATATACAGTTGCAAAATTTGGTAATGGCTCCAACGAATACCTCGACTGCGCAGATACTCTTCCGTTTCTTTCAGCGTAAAAGGACGGATGTATAGGTTGCTTGTGATTCGTCCGTGCAATCCTCCTGGATTGTCCACCAGCTTGTCCATCATCCATGAAGACGCCGATCCGCTCGCAATTAGTATGATGTCTGTTCTCCTCGCTCCCCATCCGTTCCAGAATGTTTCAAAAGCCTCCATAAACTCCGATTGAGGTGTGTCTATCCACGGCATTTCATCGATGAAAATCACCTTGCGTTTGTTCTGTGGCAACGACTCGATGTATTCCTCCAAAGCGTCAAAAGCATCCTCCCACGAATCAAATTTTGGTTGGAGTTTCATGCCTGCAGCTTTCTTCAGTGCTTTGGCAAAACCTCGAAGCTGTTTTGCTTTTGAAAGCTTGTGCCCGCCCACGTATGTGAAATCATACTTCTTGTCAAAGAAAGTGTCCACAAGGAATGTTTTCCCTACACGTCGTCGGCCATACACAATGACAAATTCCGAACGGTCAGATTCATAACATCGTTTCAATTCCGCCATCTCTGCTTCACGAGCGATTATCTTCTCCCTATTCATATCGCTTTTTTTTTGAGTTTGCAAAAATAATAAAATATCACTTTGCAAAATAAAAAAATGCAATCTTTTTGTACTTTATCTAAGTTGAATTTGAAGATAAAGTATGTTTTTCTTGCGATTAATTAGAGTTGATTTTATTTCAATGCTTTGAAAAAATGGTGGTTTACAGTCCGTTGAGTCTTGATTTTCAGTGCAGTGGCTCAAAGAAGAGCGGCTGTTGGTCTCGCTTGATAACTCCTCTGTCCTACTGTGAATTTCATCTAAAACCACGATCTAACGCCAACATTTTGTTATTGAGTGATGGCTGTCTTTCAAGCAGGTCATTATCTCGTTTCATTCAAAAGACGCTGCAAAAACACAGCTTTTCTTGAATGAAACAGAAAACTGACGAGTAAATTTTGGGTACTTTGTGTTGGGTATTTCATGTTAACATCAAGTCATTAACACGAAGGCTAACCAACAGCAGCAGGCTCATATACAAGCGCATCCGACGGCCAGCTGGTCACATGGCGGCCGTGTCGATGCTGCGGTAGCCTACCGACAAGGCGTCTTCCACCACCCTTTGCGTCTCCTTTTCGGAGATATTATAGACCCCAAGGCCGACCATCGGCATCTTCAGTCCATTGTTCAACGTTTTGTATTCCATATTGTCTGTTTTTCTATATTGCTGTATATAAACAACTTGTCTAATCCATCATTCGTTTTCGACTTCATCGTTTTGTATGAGAGTTGCTTCATCGGGCACCCAGTTCAGCGAATCGATCGCTTTCGAGTGGAGGATGACGCGCCTCAGGCTGGTGCAGCCTTCAAACACATCGTCGGTGATGTGCCACACTTGCGATGGAATCTCTATTCCGAACAGCGCACTGCAATAACAGCAATAACGCACAGCACGGACAGTTTGTTGTCGCGCGAAAGATAGCGGGCATAAAACCTTTTGGGCACAAACATATACAGCTCCCCCGCAATGAGGAAACCCAGCAGCAGATAGGGCGACATGGCGTTGAGCACAGACAATAGCGATTGCAAGAAATAGCCAATGGTCATATCACTTCATTGTTTAGCCGCAAAAGTACAAAAAAATCCCACAACCCGGGCTTTCACCTGAGTTGCGGAATATTTAACGTTTTTTTGCGTTCACATCAATCCGAATGCTTTCAAGTCTTCGTCCACAGTGCTGATGGTGCCGATGCCGAAGTTCTCGACCAGCACCTTTGCCACATTGGGCGAAAGGAATCCCGGCAAGGTGGGGCCGAGATGGATGTTCTTCACGCCGAGGCTAAGCAAAGCAAGCAGCACGACAACGGCTTTCTGCTCATACCAGGCAATGTTATAGACAATCGGCAGGTCGTTGACATCTTCCAGACCGAACACCTCTTTGAGTTTCAGCGCAATGAGGGCTAACGAGTAGCTGTCGTTGCATTGGCCGGCATCCAACACGCGCGGAATGCCTCCAATGTCGCCGAGATTCAACTTGTTGTATTTGTATTTGGCGCATCCAGCCGTAAGGATGACGCAGTCTTTGGGAAGTTTTTGGGCAAAATCGGTGTAGTATTGGCGGCTCTTCATCCGACCATCGCAGCCCGCCATCACCACGAACTTGCGGATGGCACCGCTCTTGACGGCCTCCACCACTTTGTCGGCCAATGCGAACACCTGCTCGTGAGCAAATCCGCCCACAATCTTGCCCGTTTCAATTTCCTTTGGCGCGGCGCAAGTCTTTGCCAATGCGATGATTTCACTGAAATCCTTCTTGCCGCTGGCGTCGGCCGGGATGTGTTTCCAACCCGGGAAGCCGGCGCTGTTGGTGGTGAAAACACGGTCTTTGTAGGTGGCATTAGCCATAGGCGGCACGATGCAGTTGGTGGTGAACAGGATGGGACCGTTGAAAGCCTCAAACTCCTCGCGCTGCTTCCACCAGGCATTGCCGTAATTGCCTTTCAAGTGGCTGTATTTCTTGAGTTTGGGATAATAATGCGCCGGCAACATTTCGCTGTGGGTGTAGATGTCAACACCCGCATCCATGCTTTGTTCAAGCAGTTGCTCAATGTCATTGAGGTCGTGGCCGCTCACAAGGATGCCCGGACGGTTGCCCACGCCGATGTTAACCTCCGTGATTTCGGGATTGCCATAGGCGGTGGTGTTGGCTTTGTCAAGCAGAGCCATCGCCTTCACGCCCCACTCGCCGGTCTTCAGCACCAAGGCGGTGAGTTCATTGGCATCGTTGCAGGTTACTAATTGGCCAAGGGTTTGGAGGATGAACTCGTTGATGTCGCCATCCACCTGGCCGAGGCGGTCGGCGTGCTCCAGATAAGCGGCCATTCCTTTCAGGCCGTACATAGTCAGCTCTTTGAGGGAACGGATGTCCTCGTCGGCTTCGGACAGCACACCCACCTGTTGGGCCTTAGCATCATAATCGGCGCGGGGACCGGTCCATTCCAGCACATCTATTTTGGGCAAGGCTATACCTTTCATGTTGGTAACACGATCTTTGAACATATCACGCAATTCCAAACCTTTATCGACCCGGGCGTAGATGCTTTCCACATCGAAGTTGGCGTTGGTGATAGTCGAAAACAGCGCATCGTTCACAAAGGCGTGGATGTTCTTGCGAAAGTCGCAATAGTCGTGGCCACAGCCGTGCTGGTGGTGGTTGGCGATGACACCGAGTCCTTTGAGGACATAGATCAAAAGATCCTGTGCATGGGCCACTTCGGGGTTCTTGCCACACACTCCTGACAATTTGCAGCCGGTGCCTCCGGCAGTTTCCTGACACTGGAAACAAAACATTTTTTCGTTCATATTTTTCACTTTTTATTGATGATTCTTCTCGTTGTTTTTGACGATGCAAAAATACCACCGCGCCACGAGGTAAAGTGTAACATTTGTTACGAGGGCTTTTTTTTGTATTTTTGCCGCCTAAACCGCCAAACAATGGAAGAGCTGAAAACATTCCCGCTATTCAATACCTGCACCGACGAGGAGTTGCAGGAGCTGTTGCAGTCGCCGCACCGGCGCGAAGAGTATGTGGCGGGCGATCTGGTGGTCAACGCGGGCACACCGTGCCGTTCGCTGATGCTGCTCGCCCAAGGGGCCGTGGAGACACGAATGGGAGGCACCAACGGGCGCGAAGTGGTCATCGAGCAAATGAGGTCTCCCACGGTATTGGCTCCAGCGTTCCTTTTCGCTGAGGACAACACCATTCCCGTGGAGGTCTCCATGCGCACCGACGGCGTTGTTTGGTATATCAACCGGGAGGCGTTCTTCAACTTCATGACGCAGCATCCCCATGTGCTGCGAGCCTTTCTGCAGACACTCTCCGCCCGCAGTCGTTTCCTCAGCGGCAAGGTCAAAGGATTTGCAGTGAAAGGGTTGCGCGACCGTGTGCTGGATCATATCCGCAAGCACGACACCATCACCAACGTATCGGAAACCGCCGAACAGCTCGGTGTCGCCCGCCCATCGCTCAGCCGTGTGCTCGCCGAACTACAGGCCGATGGACTTGTGGAGCGGATCAATCTAAGCAACAACGTCAAAGCGTACCGAGCTGTAATCCAAAAGTAAAACCGTTTTTCTGCACTTTCAATCCGTTCTATGCCTTTTCAGGATCATATACAAGCGCATCCGGCGAGGTCGCCGCGCCTGATGCTCAGGCCATTCTCATAATGATTGAACGAAAAGTCTGCTAATTGCCGGCAATGAAGCATCTTTATTGCGGAAAATGGTGAATCTCCATTCTGGAAATCACTATAAATGAGGATATTTCAGAAATGAAGAAACAAATATTTTTGCAGCCGTAAATATAAATACAAATAGCATTAATTATGGGACTTCGAAGCATGTTTTTCAACAACGCCCGCAAACCTGCAGGCTTTTTGGGCAAAATGATGGTCAACGCACAGGCCATCCGGGAAAGCCGCTGCAAGGCGGTGGAAGGGTCGGTGGCCGAGCTCCCCTTCGGGAAGGACACCTTCGACATGGTTACCGCCTTCGAGACCATCTATTTCTGGCCCGACATCGAACACTGCTTCAACGAAGTGAAAAGAGTGCTCATAGACGGTGGCGTTTTCGCCATCGTCAACGAGGACGACGGGCTTAGCGGCACGAACGAGGAAACTACGGCCACTTGTGCAACATCCTGCCCACGCTTGCCATCGACGAGGCACTGCAGGCCGCCGGGAAAACGCCACTGGAGACGCTGGAGTTTCTCTCCATGCACATGTGGGGTGCGCTGAAACCGGAAAAGATGCAGAAACTGGCCACGAAAAGTTTCTTTGTGCCGCTGATGAAGGTGGTGGTGCCGTTAGGTTTCAAATACGGCTCCGGGAAAGGCTGGCAATACGTCTGGCACAAGGACACCGACGGCCCCGACGAGTTCCATTTCGAGTGTACGGAGTGCCTCTACAAGCACATTTTCACGCATTACGGTGTCATCGACCGTTTCGGCCCGATGTTCTGCCACGCCGACATCATCAACTACGGCAACCTGCCCTACACCGACTTCATCCGCACCCAAACCCTTTGCCAAGGCGGCGACCTGTGCGACTTCTGCTTCATCCGGCACTCGAAAGACGAAGTTTGGGAACGGACGAAGAGCGTTTGACCATCTTTTTGGCATTTAACCGGGAGACAGAAGGGACGAGAAGCCATTTCAGGAACTCCGTGCGCTACGATTCCCTATATTCGGCGTTCTGGTTTTCAGCAGCACGTCCGCGTCTTCCGCAGCTGCTCCTTGCGGGCCGAGGGGACGATTTCCTCGTGGTAGAAGTAGTTCACCACCACCGGCGGCTCGCCGTGCCTGGCGCGCACCGTGTCGTCGTTGCGGACGTAGGTGAGGCCGTTTGCGGAGCAGAAACGGCGCACCTGCGTGTCGAGCTCGCGGAGGATGAGGTCGCTCTTGGTGGAGATGCTGAGCCGGATGCCCGTGCCTTGCAGCTGCTCCAGCACTTTCCGCGTCCGCTGGAACTTGGCCTCGTGCGGCTGGTAGGGGTCGGTCACGGAGCAGAAGAAGGCCTCCTTGCCGGCATATTGCCCGCGATTGCGAATGTCGGGCCATACTTTGGCGTAGTTTCTCCCGCAGATCACGCAGATTGACGCAGAGCATTTACCTCGCTTCAATGTCTCTATGGCTTGGTTTTGAAAACGCAGACGACGAATGCGACAACGGCCGCCACGAGTATCCCCGGTTCGTCCAGCATGAAAACGGGCATCGTGCCTGCCGTCAGAGAGCCTCCTCCCCTGCAAACCGCTTCAACGCCCCCTCGTCCAACCGCTGCACGGTCCACTCGTCCATCGGGACGGCCCCGATGCTGCGATAGACCTTCAGGGCGGGCTCGTTCCAGTCGAGGCAAATCCACTCCATGCGGCCGCAGTTGCGCTCCACGGCGATCTTGGCGAGGTGTTTCAGTAGAGCTTTTCCGTAGCCCCTACCCCGCTTCTCGGGAAGGATGAACAGGTCTTCGAGATAGAGCCCCTTGCGCCCCACGAAGGTGGAGAAGTTGTGGAAGAACAGGGCGAAACCAACCACCGCGCCATCCTCCTCCGCGAAGACCACCTCGGCGGAACGCTCCACGAACAGGGAGTGATAGACGGTGGCTTCGTCGGCCACCACCTCGTCGGCGCATTTTTCATAGACGGCCAACTTCTTGATGAATTCTAAGACGAGACCCGCCTCTTCGGGCTTCGCCGGACGGATATTGAAACTATGGCTCATATTCTATCATTTTGTTATACTTTTTACGATTGCCACTCCTCACGCCAACCGCTCCAGCAACCCAATCAGCACCTGCCAGATGTTGTGTATGGTCGAGAGCTCGACGCGCTCGCTGGTGGAGTGCGGCTCCACGATGCGCGGACCGATGCTGGCGATCTGGATGCCGGGGTAGTGCTGCACGAAGAAGCCCGCCTCCAACACGAAGTGCATCGCCACCATCCGCGGCCGCCAGCCCAGCACGTCCTGGAACGTGTCGCTGACCAGTTGCAGGAACGCTGACTGCTGGTCCTCCTGCCACGCCGGGGCCGACATCACGACCTCGGAAACGGCGCCGGCTTCTGCAAAGGTCGCGGCAATCGTCTTGCTCAACGCCGCCATATCGTCATCCACGAAGCTGCGGGTATGGGTCGAGACGAAGAGGTGGTCGTCTTCCGCCACGATGCGCCCCACGTTGTTGGAGGTCTCCACCGTGCCGGGCATCGCCGCGCTCATCTTCACCACACCCTGCGGCACCTTCTCCAAGCAGTGGACCAGCGCCGATACAGCCTCTTTGGGGATGACCGTCTCCCGCCTTTCGCATTCCTCGATGCGGCAAGTGATGTGCGGGTCTGTGCCCCCATACTGTCTGTGGAATGTCTGGTTGATGTTGTCCAACAGCTCCTTCACGAAGTCGGAAGCCCCGTTGTTTTCGGTCCAAATCACAATCTCGCCCGACGATGCAATCGAGGCGTTGGCTTCACCGATCTGGATATCAGCAACTTCGATATCCGCTTCCTTGCGGATTACTTTCAGGATGATTTTGGTCTGCTCCATCGCGCTGCAGCGTCCCTTGTTGATATCGACGCCAGAGTGGCCGCCTAATCCGCCCGATATGCTGATGCGGTGCCAATGGCCGCCTTTCGGAGCTGGCAGCCGCTTCACGGGGATGCGGTGGAACTGCAGGCAGGCCCCAGCGGCCCCGGTGGTGATGGTGTCGTAGTCCTCCGAGTCGAGGTTGATGACCTTGCGCCCTTTCAGGAAGTCCTTGCCGAGCTGCGACGCGCCCGACATGCCGTCCTCCTCGTTGGTCGTGGTGATGACCTCCAGGGCGGGGTGTACGATGCGGTCATCTTCGAGCACGGCGAGAGCCATCGACAGCCCGATGCCGTTGTCGGCGCCGAGCGAAGTGCCGCGGGCCTTCATCCAGCCGTTCTCCTCGTAGGCCTCGATGGGGTCGTTGAGCGGGTCTTTCATGCCTACGCAGACCATGTCCATGTGGTTGAGCAGCACGATGGGTTCGGCCGTCTCGTGTCCGGGTGTGGCGGGCTTGCGGATCACCACGCAGTTCTCTTTGTCGCGCTCATACTCCAAATGCAGCCGCTCGGCGAACCGGCAAAGGTAGTCGGCGATGCGCTCCTCGTGGTGCGAGGGGCGCGGAATCCGGTTCAGCTCTCGGAAGATGCTGAAAACGCGGTCGGGGTTGATGTTGTGGGTTGTCATATTTTGGGGGATTAAATTCTTTTTAAGTGTCAGAAACCATTTTTCAAGAAATTAGCAAGTGGGGTCTATAAACCAGTTCCATATCTCAATAATTTTCTCGCGCAAAAATACTGTTTCTTTTTGTTCACTATAATGAACAAAATGAAAAATTCTCAAATTTTGTTCGTTATAGTGAACAAATTTCAGAAATTGTCTCGGTCTCAAAAAGCTGCTGGACACTACTTTTCCCCGCTTTTCCGAACGAAAGGCCTTACACTATTTACCATCGTTGATATATCTGTTCGAAGACCTCTATTTCTCGTTTGGATATTCCAAGGCGTCTGGCGTAAGTCTTCCACTTTTTGACGGCTTGAGTCACTTCGTGAATCATTCGCCCGGCCTCCTCGTTACCGATCAAATACTCTTCTGACGAGTTGAGCAGAACGCTGAGGTCGGCGCGGTTGGTTTGCGAGTTTATGAGTAGCGACTGGTACTTGTTCAGTGTCGGATTCAGGTCGTAGGCAGGCGCGAGTGTCCATCCGCGTGGCGTGAGCAGAAAACCGTGGTTGCGGAAATGGTCATCGCTATTGCCGATGACGATGTTGAACGCCACCCGTCGGTAGAGCTGGCGGAGATTGTCTTCAACATCGCAACAGTTTTGAAGGATGAAGTCCACGATGTCCAAATGTTCACATCGGCTCCGTCAGCCAGTCAAAATCCGCATAAACATATAATGTATTCATACTCTTTACCTTATGTTATCAGTCTCACGCCTTTTTCGACGCACGTTCGCGGTGTTTTAGCGCAAGATCTTGTAAGGCTCTGCCCATCTCGTCTTTTTGTGCCAGAAGCAGAATGTCATCGTCAAGCTGTAAAGCATACAATACCCTCAGATAGATGCCAATGGCCACGGTGGGCGTACCCTTCTCGATGCGTGCCACGGTCATCGGGGAGCAGGTCGCCCGCTCCGCCACTTGCGCCACGCTCAGGTTCCGCCGCAAGCGGGCCAGCCTGATCTGCTCGCCGACAGTCTGCATCTTCAGTTCCAGTTTCCGGGGCAGCTTATTGCCCATCGTCGTTTTGCTCATATCCAAACAACTAATCATTACAGGTGCAAAAATACAACTTTTTCTCTATTTTATGTTATGTTGAGAAAAAATATTTGTCACCGCGCCATTATGTTCCTTTATCAATGCATCCATCTGTGAGATAGCATACAGCGGGCATATCTGCACGTGGCGGAGGACGCCGCCTGCCTCTTTGTCCTCGTAATCAAAAGCGCCGAAGTTCTCCAACGAACATCGGACGGCATTCTTGAGATTTTTCTCGCGCATGAAAATCCAAA
>JAFXPL010000108.1 GCA_017527945.1 Bacteroidales bacterium
GTGGAGCTGATCTCCTTCGAGTAATCAAAAAAAACATTCCTTAAGCAGCCTCGAAGAGGCAAGACGCACGAAGTGCAAATAACCCCGCACCAGCGGAGCGCAGTGTGGGGAGCAAAAAACAAGAATCAGCAGCCTCGAAGAGGCAAGACGCACAAAGTGCAAATAACCCCACACCAGCGGAGCGCAGTGTGGGGTTGTCGCAAATAATGATAACCATAAAGAAATGACACTCGAACAACAAATCGCCAATGCGTTACAAAACGCCCTGAAACAGCTCTATAACATCGACATAGAGGCCGATCCCTCCCTCGTGCAGCCCACCCGAAAGGGCTTCACCGGCGACCTCACCGTGGTCGTTTTTCCCTGGGTGAAGGCCGCCCGCAAGTCGCCCGACGCGCTCGGGACCGAAATCGGCCAGCAACTGAAGGATGCCCTCGATGTGGTGGCCGACTTCAATGTGGTGAAGGGCTACCTGAACCTGCAAGTTGCGGAGAACTACTGGCTCGAACTGATGGAGCGGGAGTCCGGCAACGCGGACTACGGCCGTCAGGAGGCCCGCGACGAGGCTCCGGTCCTGATCGAATACTCCTCGCCGAACACCAACAAGCCGCTGCACCTCGGCCACATCCGCAACAACCTGCTCGGCCATTCCGTGTCGCAGATCCTCAAGGCCTGCGGCCGTCCCGTGGTGCAGGTCAACCTCGTCAACGACCGCGGCATCCACATCTGCAAGTCGATGCTGGCCTGGCTGAAATACGGCGACGGCGAGACCCCCGAGAGCTCCGGCATGAAGGGCGACCACCTTGTGGGCAAGTACTACGTCGTCTTCGACCAACATTACAAGCAGGAGCAAAAAGCGCTGATTGAGCAGGGACTTACAGAGGAAGAGGCAAAGGACAAGGCCCCGCTGATTTTGGAAGCCCGCGAAATGCTGCGCAAGTGGGAGGCTGGCGATCCGGAAGTCCGCGAACTTTGGGCGAAGATGAACGGCTGGGTTTATGCCGGCTTCGACCAGACCTACAGCCGCCTCGGCATCCACTTCGACAAGACGTATTATGAGTCGCAGACCTACCTGTTAGGCAAAAGCATCGTGCAGGAGGGTTTGGACAAGGGGGCTTTCTACCGCCATGAGGACGGTTCCGTGCGGGTCGATCTCACCGGCGAGGGGTTGGACGAGAAGGTGCTGTTGCGCAAGGACGGCACGTCGGTCTATATGACGCAGGACCTCGGCACCGCGCAGTTGCGTTACGAGGAATTCCACCCGCAGAAGATGATCTATGTGGTCGGTAATGAGCAGAACTACCACTTCGATGTGCTTAAATTAGTGCTGTCCAAGAAGTTGGAGAAGCCCTTCGGAGACTTTATCTATCATCTTTCCTACGGGATGGTGGAGTTGCCGTCGGGCAAGATGAAGTCGCGCGAGGGCACAGTGGTCGATGCCGACGACCTCATGGACGACATGTACCGGGAGGCCAAGCAGGGCACGGAAAGCCTCGGCAAGTTCCAGTTCACGCCCGAAGAGGCCGACAAACTGTATGAGATGATCGGCCAGGGTGCGCTCAAGTACTTCATTCTCAAGGTCGATCCGGCCAAGAACATGCTCTTTAACCCGGCGGAGTCCATCGACTTCAACGGGAACACGGGGCCGTTCATCCAATATACGCACGCCCGTATCCGCTCGATGCTGCGCAAGGCGGCCGAGAACGGGATGGACTTGTCGCAGACAACACCGCAACTCACTCTTAACGAGGAGGAAAAGACGTTGATTAACCTGTTGTACCAATACCCGAAGACCGTCTCTTTGGCGGGCGAGAACTTCAGTCCCGCGCTGATTGCCAACTACTGCTACGATTTGGCCAAGCAGTTCAACCATTTCTACCAGGACACCCCGATTTTCAAAGAGGAGGATTCGGCAAAACGGCTTCTGCGCCTCAAGATTTCCCGCTGGGTGTCGTTGGTGCTGCGCAGCGGCATGGAATTGTTGGGTATTGAAGTCCCGGAGAAGATGTAGGTCCCGGGTTCTGCCATATTCTCAAGTTGCAGTAGGCCGAAGCTATTGGTTGTTGGCCTGCGTTGGTGCGGTTTCGTTGTGAGGATCTGTCGTCGCGGCGGCATTGGTCATCGTCATCTCGCTTTTTTTGCTGACAATGAGCGCGGCGGCGTCGTTCAGGAGCTTTTCGGCGGACTTTTCGTCGCTGATGTAATATGCCACGGACGACTCGAACTGCTCGTTGGTGATGTGGTAACGGTCGAAGAGGTCTTTGTAGTGGCGCCGTGCCAGTTCGTCTTTCCCGATGGTGTCGTTATTGCCGCTCATTTGGAGGGAGCTCTCAATCAAGTAGCTCTCTGCCAATATGTTGACTAACGTGATACGGTTAATCAGATGGTCGGGCTTTTCCATGACGTGTTTTTTGCTGTCGCATCCGGCGAGGGTGGATGTCAGGAAAGCCAAGGCGATGATGATTGTGGCTAATCTATTCATTGTCAGTGGTTTTTGCTACAGGGGTGAGCCCCATGCGGATGCCGGCCTCCATCATGCGCTGGTAGGCGGCCTCGCGGGTGTTCTCTATTTCGCCGTCAAGGATGGCGTTGCAGACCTCGTCCTTGATGTCGCCGATGGCACGGGAGGGCTTGAGGTCGAATGCCTCCATGATGTCCTGTCCGTTGATGGGCGGCTGCCAGTTGCGCAGGCGGTCTTTTTCCTCGATTTCCACCAGTTTGTCGCGCACGATTTCGAAGTTGCGGTGGAAACGTTTGATTTTGTCGGAGTTCTTGGAGGTGATGTTGGCCTCGCAGAGCATCATCAGGTCATCGATGTCGTCGCCGGCCTCGAAGAGCAGACGGCGCACGGCGGAGTCGGTGATGTTGTCCTCCACCAGGGCGATGGGACGCAGGTGCAGGTTGATGAGTTTCTGTATGTATTTAAGTCGCTCGTTGACAGGTAGTTTCAGCCTGTGGAAGATTTTGGAGGCCATTTTGGCACCCACCACTTCGTGGCCGTGGAATGTCCATCCGTGCAGCGGGTCGAAGCGTTTGGTGACGGGCTTGGCGATGTCGTGGAGCAGTGCAGCCCACACTAACCAGACGTTGGTGCTGCTCATGGCGATGTTATCGACCACCTCCAAGGTGTGCAGGTAGTTGTCTTTGTGTCCCTTGCCGTTGATGCTCTCCACTCCTTTCAAGGCCACGACTTCGGGCAGGAAGCGTTCCAACAGCCCGCATTCGTCGAGCAGGCGGATGCCTTTGGAGGGACGGATGCAGTGGAGGATTTTGTTGAATTCCTCCATGATGCGTTCCTCGGAGATGATGTCGAGGCGTTCGGCGTTACGCTGTATGGCCTCCTTGGTTTCGGGGAAGATGGTGAAGTTGAGTTGGGTGGCGAAGCGCACGGCGCGCATCATGCGTAGGGGGTCGTCGGAGAAGGTGCGGTCGGGGTCGCAGGGGGTGCGGATGATTTTGTCGGCGATGTCCTGCCGGCCGTCGAAAGGATCGACCAGGGAGTAGGGGTGTTCGCCGTTGAGGGAGATGGCCATGGCGTTGATGGTGAAGTCGCGGCGCAGTTGGTCGTCCTCCAGCGTGCCGTCCTCCACGACGGGTTTGCGAGAGTCGCGGCTGTAGGACTCGCGGCGCGCGCCCACGAACTCGATGACGCTGTCCTCGAAGTGGAACTGCGCGGTGCCGAAGTTGCGATAGACGTTCACGTGCAAGTCGGGGGAGATGAGCTCGGCGGTCTTGGTCGCCAGCTCAATGCCGCTGCCCACGGTCACGATGTCGATGTCGGTGTTGTGGCGGCGCATGATGAGGTCGCGCACCACGCCGCCCACCACGTAGGCTTCATATCCTAACGCGTCGGCCGCCTGCCGCACAAAGGCGGATATGGGATGGGTGAGGTAGTTCTCGTACATGCTGTGGTTCAAAGTTCAAAGTTCAAA
>JAFXPL010000109.1 GCA_017527945.1 Bacteroidales bacterium
CATCCGCTTCGCCTTCCTCACCGGTGTGACCAAGTTCTCGCACGTCAGCATCTTCAGCGACCTGAACAACCTGCAGGACATCTCGCTCAACAATGCATACGCGGACATTTGCGGCTTCACCGAGGAGGAAATCCGGCAGACGTTTACCCCTTTCATCCAGAAATTCGCGAAACAGGAGCAGGTGGACGAGGATGCGATGATGGGAAAGTTGAAGGCCATGTACGACGGCTACCATTTCTCGCCGGATATGTCGAAGGATGTCTATAACCCGTTCAGTGTATTGAATGCGTTGAGCAGCTGCCAGTTGCAGAACTACTGGTTCTCCACCGGCACCCCGACGTTTTTGGTCAAATTGCTGAAAGACGGGCAATATAAGATTCAACATCTTTCGGAAGGTGACATTACGGCCACCGACCTTTCCGGCAAGGACTCTCTTTTCACAGAACCTGTGGCTTTGCTGTATCAGACTGGTTATCTGACGATTAAGGGCTTCGACAAAGATTTCGACAGCTACAGTCTCGGATTTCCCAACAAGGAGGTGGAGTTGAGTTTCCTGCGTTTCCTGCTGCCGAAATATGTGGGCGGCACGGAAAACCAGTCGAGCTTCTACATCGAGCATTTCGTGCGCGACCTGCGGAAGGGCGACATCGACGGTTTTATGGAACGGATGGAAGCCTTTTTCGGCGACACCCCCTACGAGCTGGTCCGCGACTGCGAGAACCACTTCCAGAACGTGCTGTTCACCGTCTGCCGGCTGATGGGCTACCACACCATTGCGGAGTACCGCACCTCGCGCGGCCGCATCGACATGGTGGTGAAGACCGACGACTATACCTACGTTTTCGAGTTCAAATTCGACAAATCGGCGCAGGAGGCACTGCAACAGATTGACAGCAAAGAGTATATGATTCCGTTCACCGCCGACGGCCGCCAAATCGTCAAGGTCGGGGTAAATTTCTCGAAGAAGACCCGGAATATTGAGGGCTGGGAAGTGAGGTAAACTTGTATCAAGCTTCAATAACCAATAACCAATAACCCATAACCATTAAAATCGTATCTTTGCCGTCCGAACAGAACGTTCGGCATTTTAAGTCGTAATATTGTCGAAATGAAGATATTAGTGGTCCTTTCCCGCATTCCCTTCCCGTTGGAGAAGGGCGACAAGCTGAGAGCCTACTACCAGATCCGGGAGCTGTCGAAATGGCACGACCTCTATTTGGTGGCCCTCTACAGTCATGCCGTGCCGTCGGAGGCGATGCGCGAGCTGACCCCTTTTTGCCGCGAGGTGCATTTCCTCCGGCAACACCCGGTGCGCAGCGCACTCAATATGGCGGGGGCGTTCCTCTCGGGGTTGCCGGTGCAGTGCGGCTACTTCTACAGCCAGCGCAACCACAAGGAAATCGACAAAATCATCCAGGAAGTGCAGCCGGACAGAATCTATTGCCAACTTTTCCGGATGGCGGAATACGTCCGCAACTACCGGATTCCTAAAGTGCTGGACTACCAAGACGCCTTTTCGATGGGGATGTCGCGCCGCGCCCGGAAAGCCATTCCCCTCTTTCGCTCCTTCTTCCGCATGGAAGGCCGCCGCATCGCCCGCTACGAGACCGACATCTTCGACGATTTCGAGGGCAAGACCATCATCACCGCCTTGGATAGGGAATTGATACAACATCCTATGAAAGAGGAAATTGTGGTGGTCCCGAACGGAGTGGATTTCGCCAAGTTCAGCCACGATGAGGTGCCGAAAACCCACGACTTGATTTTTTCCGGCAACATGAACTATCCGCCCAACGTGGATGCCGCCGTCTATTTAGCCAAGGAGATCCTGCCCGAGCTGCGGAAAAGGCATCCGGAGGTGAAGCTGATGCTCGCCGGCGCCGATCCCGCTAAGAAGGTCCGCGCCCTGCAGAGCGACCACGTCACTGTCACGGGTTGGGTGCCCTCCATGACCGACTGCTACGCGCAAGCCCGCGTCTTCATCGCTCCGATGAGAATGGGTACCGGCCTGCAGAACAAGCTGTTGGAGGCCATGTCGATGAAATTGCCGTGTGTGACCTCACCGTTAGCCGCCAAACCGCTGGACCCCGCTGCGCAGGAAGGGGCTATCGTGGCATGCGGCACCACCCTGCAATATGTGGAAACCCTCGACCGACTGCTCACGGATTCCGCTTATTATCAGCAGCTTGCGGAACATGGTCACCGTTTTGTACACGAACACTACGATTGGACGAATGCAACGCGGAAATTGAATGAATTGTTTTGAGGCGTGTTGTAAAGGCGCGAAATTTTACGTTTCGGCAACTTCATTTAACCAATAATCACCCGTTTTTTGCACAAAATGTGTTAACAAATCATAATAATTCGATTAGAGTGCGAAAAAGGTCTGGAAGGGTGTTGAAATTCCAAGAAAAATCGTACTTTTGCCATCTTAAAAATTGAAAGATGGAAAAGAGTGCCGAGACCCCGTTGATGCGACAGTACAACCAATTCAAGGCCAAACATCCCGATGCCATTTTACTGTTCCGAGTGGGGGATTTTTACGAGACTTACGGTGAAGATGCCGTCAAAACGTCCAAGATTTTAGGTATCACGCTGACCCGACACGGGAAGGGCGCGTCGCAGACTGAGCTGGCGGGTTTTCCCCACCACGCCCTCGACACGTACCTGCCGCGGCTCGTGCGCGCCGGCTACCGCGTGGCCATCTGCGAGCAGCTCGAAGACCCCAAACTCACCAAAACCCTCGTGAAACGCGGGATCATCGAGTTGGTCACGCCTGGCGTCTCCATCAACGACAAGGTGCTCGAACAGCGCGAGAACAACTTCCTCGCCGCCCTCCACCTCACCGACAAGCAGAGCGGCATCGCCTTCCTCGACATCTCCACTGGCGAGTTCTACCTCGCCGAGGGCAACGACGAATACTTGGACAAGCTGTTCCAGAACTTCAAGCCCATGGAGCTCGTCATCCAAAAGGGCAAGACACAAGCCTTCAAACAGCGCTTCGGCGAGAAAATGCTGCTCACTCAACTCGACGACTGGGTCTTCAAAACCGATTACACCCGCGAGCTGCTGACCAAGCACTTCCACACCAAATCGCTCAAAGGCTTCGGCGTGGAAGACCTCCCGCTCGGCATCATCGCCGCTGGCGCCGCCTTGCATTACATTTACGAAACGCAGAACCATAAGATTCAGCATATCACCAAGATAAGCAGGATTGAGGAGGATCGCTTCGTCTGGTTGGACAAGTTTACCATCCGCAACCTCGAACTCATCCACTCGCCCAACGAAAACGCCGTCACTTTGCTCGATGTGCTCGACCAGACCCAAACCCCGATGGGATCCCGTATGCTGCGCAAATGGATTCTCATGCCGCTGAAGGAGAAGGTGCTCATCGACGAACGACTCTCTGTTGTTGAGTATTTGATTAACAATCAAGAATTTACAACACAACTGACAGAAATTTTCAAGCCGATGGGCGACATGGAACGCATGGTCTCCAAAATCGCCACGGGGAAAATAAACCCGCGCGAAGCGTTGCAGTTAGCCGTCTCCCTGCGGGCCACTGAACAGCTGAAAGCCCTCTGCGAAAGTGCGCAATCCCCTATTTTGAAGGATATTTCGGATAAACTGAATCCTTGTGCCAATATCGCGAAACGCATCGAGAAGGAGATTTGCGAAGAACCGCCGGTGGTGCCGAGCAAGGGCGGCATCTTCCGTCGCGGTGTCAACGCCGAACTCGACGAGCTCACCGACTTAGCCACCAACAGCCGGGGCATCCTGGCCGACATCCAGCAGCGCGAAGCCGCCAAGACCGGTATCAACTCGCTGAAAATCGGCTTCAACAACGTGTTCGGCTATTATCTTGAGGTGACGAACACCTACAAGTCGAAGGTGCCGGCGGAGTGGACCCGCAAGCAGACCCTCACTGGCAGCGAACGCTATATCACCGAAGAACTTAAAGAGCTGGAAACCAAGATTTTGGGAGCGCAGGAAAAGATTCTCGAAATCGAAGTACGGCTCTACAACGAGCTGGTCGTCAGTCTCGCCGACTACATCCCCATCATCCAGAACAATGCCCGCCTCGCCGCCCGTATCGACGTGCTCAACGCCTTCGCCTACTGTGCCGTGCAATACCAATATACCAAGTCGGTCATCAGCAACTTCCAGAGCATCGACATCAAAGAGGGTCGTCACCCGGTGATCGAACGGCAGCTTCCGCCCGAGGAACCTTACATCGCCAACGACATCCACTTGGACACGGACAAGCAGCAGATTATCATCATCACCGGTCCGAACATGTCGGGTAAGTCGGCACTACTGCGGCAGACTGCCCTCATCACGCTGATGGCGCAGATGGGCTGCTACGTGCCCGCCCGCGAGTGTACCATCGGCATCGTCGATAAGATTTTCACCCGCGTGGGTGCCTCCGACAATATCTCCACCGGCGAATCCACCTTTATGGTCGAAATGAACGAAACGGCCAACATCCTCAACAACGTCACCAACCGCAGTTTGGTGCTATTGGATGAAATCGGCAGGGGCACAAGCACTTACGACGGCATCTCCATCGCGTGGTCCATCGCCGAATACCTGCACGAGAACCCGCTCCACCACGCCAAAGTGCTGTTCGCCACGCACTACCACGAGCTCAACGACATGGCCGCGCAGTTCCCCCGCATCAAAAACTACCACGTGTCGGTGAAGGAACTCGACAATAAGGTCTATTTCCTGCGCAAGTTGGAGGAGGGCGGCAGCGAGCACAGTTTCGGTATCCACGTGGCCCGCATGGCCGGTATGCCCCCCGCCGTGTTGCGCCGCGCCGAGGAGATTCTCAAACAGCTCGAAGATTCCCGCGCCCGCCGCGAAGAGAAGGGCGAGGAGGTTCACATCGAGAAGCCCAAAGACGACAGCTACCAACTGAGTTTCATCAACTTGGACGACCCGCTGCTCCTCGAAGTCAAGGAAACCATCGTCGGTTTGGACATCAACAGTCTCACGCCTGTGGAGGCGCTGATGAAGTTGAACGAGATACAGGGGCTGCTGACAGGGAAGAAGAAGTAGGGACGCGATTCATCGCGTCCGAACAAAAATGCGATTCATCACGTCCACGTTGCCAAAGGTTTCAAGTTTCAGGTTTCAAGTCCGCGTTATTCCGAGACAATTTTCCCGCC
>JAFXPL010000110.1 GCA_017527945.1 Bacteroidales bacterium
CGGGGCACAACTTCCAGGAAACCCTCGACTACCGCGACGCGCTCGTGGAGCAGTTAGGGGCGCAGCTGGTCGTCGGCTCCGTGCAGGAGAGCATCGACAAGGGACGTGTGAAGGAGGAAAAGGGCTACAACGCCAGCCGTAACCGTCTGCAGACCACAACGTTGTTAGACACCATCGAAGAATACAAGTTCGACGCGTGCATCGGAGGCGCTCGGCGTGATGAGGAGAAAGCCCGCGCCAAAGAGCGTTTTTTCTCGCATCGCGACGAATTCGGGCAGTGGAACCCCAAGAACCAGCGGCCCGAACTGTGTAACATCTTCAACGGGCGCAAGAATATGGGCGAGCATTTCCGCGTGTTTCCCATCAGCAACTGGACTGAGATGGACGTCTGGCAGTACATCTATGCGGAGAAAATCCCGTTGCCGTCGCTCTACTTCACGCACGAGCGTCGCTGTTTCCTCCGCGACGGCCAGTGGTTGGCCGCCGAGCCCTGCATGATGCTGAAACCCACTGAGGAGGTGGTCACCCGCCGCGTGCGCTGTCGCACCATCGGCGACATCACCTGTACCGGACTCACCATCTCCGAAGCCAACTCCTTGGAGGACATCATCGCCGAGATCGCCGCCACCCGCATCACCGAACGCGGCGGCCGCGCCGATGACAAGCGCAGCGAAACCGCCATGGAGGACCGGAAGAAGGAAGGGTACTTTTAGTTAGTAACGAACATTTATTTAAGACATAATTCCTTAAACAGCCCCGAAGGGGCAAGACGCGCGAAGCGCTAATAACCCCACACAAGCGCAGCGCAGTGTGGGGGTTATAAAGATACAAAAATATGAATAACGGATACTTAGACATGGAGCTGCTGCGGTTCACGACCGCAGGCAGCGTGGATGACGGCAAAAGCACGCTCATCGGCAGATTGTTATACGACAGCAAGTCGATTTTCGAGGACCAGCTGGAGGCGGTGGAGCAGGCCTCGCGGAGCCGCGGCAACGAGGAGGTGAACCTCGCGCTGCTCACCGACGGGCTGCGGGCCGAACGCGAGCAGGGCATCACCATCGACGTGGCCTACCGCTACTTCGCCACGCCCAAGCGCAAGTTCATCATCGCCGACACTCCCGGCCACATCCAATACACCCGTAACATGGTCACCGGCGCCTCCACCGCCGACCTCGCCATCATCCTCATCGACGCCCGCAACGGCGTGGTGGAGCAGACGGTGCGCCATTCCTACATCGCATCGCTGCTCGGCATCCCCTTTATCACCGTGTGCGTCAACAAAATGGACCTGGTCGATTTCTCCGAGCAGGTCTTCACGGACATTCGGCACCGCTACGAAGAGATGGCCGCTAAGATCGGCATCCGCGCCTCGCTGCTCTTCATCCCGATTTCAGCCAAATATGGCGACAACGTGGTGGAAGCCTCCCGGAACATGCCGTGGTACGACGGCGGACCGCTGATGCACCTCTTGGAGACGGTCTCCATCGACCACAAAATGGGCGACGAAACGCAACCGATCCGGTTTCCCGTGCAATACGTCATCCGGCCCATCTCCGACAAGTTCCCCGACTACCGCGCCTACGCGGGACGGCTCGCCGGCGGCGTGCTGCGCAAGGGCGACACCGTGCGCGTGCTCCCCTCCGGACTGACAAGCACCGTGAAGGCCATCATGCAGGCCGACAAAGAGTTGGATGCGGCGCATACGCCAGAATCGGTTTCCATCCTGCTGGATGACGACATCGACATCAGCCGAGGCGACATGATTGTGAGCAAGGACGGACCGCAGCCCATCGTGACCCAGCAGTTCAAAATGCACTGCTGCTGGTTCAACGAGACGGAGATGCAGCTACGCAAACGCTACATCCTCCGCACCACCGTGTCGGAGACCGTCGCGATGGTGCAAGCAATTGATTACAAGGTGGACATCAACACGTTGGAACTTGTCGAAGGTGTGACATCGCTCAAAATGAACGACATTGCCTGCATCACGGTGAAGACCGCAAACCCGATAGCAGTTGACCGCTATAACGAGAACCGCGTCACAGGCTCCGTCATCCTCATCGATCCTGACAGCTTCGAGACGGTGGGGGCGGGAATGCTTTCGATTAAGAACTAAGAATTTAGAACTAAGAGTTTAGAACTAAGAATTTAGCATTTAGCATTTTAATATTGAACAATGGGCTATTTTAAAGATGATATTGCAGATTTGAATGCGCGTTTTGCGGAGGCCTCGCCGGAGGATTTGCTACGCCATTTTTGGGAAATCTATGGCGGCAGAATTGCTCTGTCGTCCAGTTTAAGTCTTGAAGACCAGACGCTTACAGACATATTGATGAAAGTCTGCCCAGAGGCGCGCATCTTCACACTCGACACAGGCAGACTGTTTCCGGAAACCTACCAGCTGATCGACAAGACGAACCTGCACTACGGCATCCGCATGGAGGTATTCTGCCCTCAGACGGAGATGTTGCAGCGTTTCGTGCGCGAGCAGGGCATCAACCCTTTTTACGAAAGCATCGAAAAGCGGCATGCCTGCTGTTACGTACGCAAACTCGAACCCCTCGGCCGCGCGTTCCAAACCCTCGACGCCTGGATCTGCGGCCTCCGCCGCGAACAGTCCGTCACCCGCACCGACATGCGGAAAATCGAGTGGGACGAGAATCACAACGTATTGAAAATCAATCCGCTCATTGACTGGACCGAAGCGCAGGTATGGGCGTATGTAAAGGAGCACCATGTGCCGTATAACAAGTTGCACGACAACGGATATCCGAGCATCGGGTGCGAGCCTTGCACACGGGCGGTGAAGCCCGGCGAAGACATCCGCGCCGGCCGCTGGTGGTGGGAATCGCCCGAACAACGCGAGTGCGGACTGCACAGGAGGTAACGCCCTCAGACCATCACCACAAACTCCCCCTTCACGGGCTGCTGTCCGAAATGCTCGACAGCCTCCGCAAGCGTGCCCCGGAAGGTGAATGCATGGATTTTCGTGAGCTCCTTGGCCACGGCCACAGGACGCTCGGGCCCCATGACCTCCACCATCTTCTCCAACGTCTTCAGCAAACGGTGCGGCGACTCGTAGAAGACAACCGTCTCCTCCATTTCGGCGAAACGCTTCAGCAGGGTCTCCTTCCCTTTCTTGTGCGGAAGGAAACCAAAGAAGTAGAAACTGCTGCACGGGAAGCCTGACTGCACGAGGGCGGGCACGAAGGCCGTGGCACCGGGCAGGCACTCCACCTCCACCTCCTGTTTCAATGCCTCGCGCACAAGCAGATAGCCGGGATCGGAAATCCCCGGCGTGCCGGCATCGCTCACCAAGGCGGCCGTCTCGCACTGCTGAATCAACCGAATATAGTTCCCCACCTGCTCATGTTCGTTGAATATATGGTAGGCCATGCACCTCTTGCCCTCTATCTCGAAATGCTGGAGGAGGTTCTTGGTGGTGCGGGTGTCCTCGCAGAGAATCAAATCTGCGGATTTCAAGACTTTGAGCGCACGAAGGGTGATGTCTTCGAGGTTTCCGATCGGGGTCGGGACGATAAACAGTTTTGCCATAACAGTGGGTTCTAAAACAACGAAAGACGGCTTTTGAAACCGTCTTTCTTGAGCGTGCCCAGAACAAGAGTCGAACTTGCACATCCGTTCGGATACTACACCCTGAATGTAGCGCGTCTACCATTCCGCCACCTGGGCTCAATAAATACCCTCCTTGATGATGTCGTGAATATGAATCACGCCCTGGTAGTTTCCACCGTCATCCACCACAAAGATGTTGGTGATCTGGTGGTCTTTCATCATCTGCAACGCATCCACGGCGAGGGTATTCCCGTGAATCGTCTTAGGTCTCGTGGTCATGATATCCGAAGCCTTCAAGGACATGATGTCCTGGTGCTTCTGGATAGCCCGGCGCAAGTCACCATCGGTGATGGCACCGACCACTTTTCCGTCTTCGACAACAGCGGTCACTCCAAGGCATTTCCCAGAGATTTCGAGGATAACCTCCTGCATGGCCGCATCGCGATTGACCATAGGGACTTCGTTCTGCTTGTACAGGTCGCTGACCTTCAAGCGTGTGCGCCGACCGAGAATGCCTCCGGGGTGCACCTTCGCGAAATCCTCCGTGGAGAACCCGCGCATCTTGATGAGCGTGGACGCGAGGGCGTCACCGATGGCCAGCTGAGCCATCGCACTGCTCGTGGGAGCAAGGTTGTTGGGGCTTGCCTCGCGCGACACCGTGCAGTTGAGCACACAGTGCGCTTCCTTCGCCAACAGGGAGTCCGTGGCACCGACAATGGCGATGAGGAGGTTCCCCTGGGCCTTCAAGAACGGGATCAGCAGGGCGATTTCCGGCGTGTTGCCGCTCTTGGAGAGGCAGACCACAATGTCATCCTTCTGTATGATACCCAAGTCGCCGTGAACGGCATCGGCTGCGTGCATGAACACCGCCGGCGTTCCCGTGGAATTGAACGTGCCCACAATCTTCTGACTGATGATGGCGCTCTTTCCAATCCCCGTCACAATGACACGACCCTTGCATCGGATTATCTCCTGAACGGCCTTCACGAAATTGTCATCCAAGTAACCGACCAGCTTCGACACAGCCTCGGCTTCTTCCCCTATCACCTTCTTCCCGTATGCAATAATTTCCTGCGGTTCCATTCTTCCAAGATGCTTTTGTTGTCTTTTCTCTTCTATCAAAGAACGAAATCTTTCATACTTCCTTCTAAGAATCGAAGTATCCGAAAAATAACGCTTGAAATCCGTTTCACTCAGCGCTTCCAAGTCATCATTTTCGAGCGGCAAAAATAAGGATTTTTTCGATATGTTCGACGGGTTGGCTGATTTTTTTTTATTCTTCGGGCAAATCTCCTGGCAAATGTCACAACCAAACAGGTATTTCTCGGTCGATAACTCACTGTAATTCGGTGTTTTATTCTCCGTATTATGATATGCCACGCACCGTTGCGCATCCACCCGGAAAGGGGTCTCCAATGCGTTCACAGGGCAACTTTTCACGCACAAATCACAATTCCCGCAGTCTGATTTTGGAAGAGAATCGTCATAAACATCGCAAAAACGGTCGATCAGCAACGTCCCCAAGACGAAAAAGGAGCCATGTGAGTTGTGCACCAGCCCGTTCTTCCCCATGCACCCTACCCCAGCCTCCACAGCCCAACGTTTCTCGGAGATGGCGGAACTATCGACCGTAATACGATATTCCATTGATGGCCATACACTTACAATTTTATCCGCAAGCTGTTGCAGAAGATTTTTCACCAAGACATGGTAATCCTGAATCCAGGTATAGCGGGCGAAAAGATAGCGGTCGGACTTCGGTGCGGTGTCGGTCAGGTAGTTGTACGCCACCACGACAACCGACTTGCAGCCCGGAAGCAGCGACGCCGGGTTGAAACGCCCCTCGACATCCCGCTCCAAAAAGCGCATCCCGGCATGGCAACCCAAGGACAGCGACTCGCGGAACTGCGCCTCCGCCTCATCGAGCGGCCGCGACCGCGCAATGCCGCAGTCCTGGAAGCCGCACTCGGCCGCAAAAGCCTTGATTTGCTGTGAACAAACAATCTCCTCCATCGTTACAGGGTGATGCGTTCGAACTTCTCCGGAATCCTGATGCTCGTCACCCCCGGCACATTCAGCCTGACCACCTTGATCTTGCCGTGCACCTCTATCACCCGGTTCAACTCCTTGAAAACGAACTCGGTGAAGAAAGAGCTGGCACTGTCAACGGGCATGAACGAACGGTACTCGTAAGAGAGCTTCTGCCCTTTCGGCAGCTTGTCAAGGTCGCCGTTGAACAGCGCCTGGACCGTCTGGAAGTCGAAGGCAAACGGCAAAAGCCGGTTGAAAGGCGCATAGCTGTCGCGGAAATACTGCTGGGTCAGCTTGTTGACATAGACGATGCTGTCGGGGGTGAAAACGGCCCTCATGACCTCGACCCCATACGCGTGGATGTTCAAGTAGAGGATGCTGTCGGTGCGGTTGACCATGTAGAAGTTGCAGGTGCGCGTACCGCCGGTGTCGATGATGTCGGCCTTGCCGCGATAGGTGATCCAGTCGTAGCCCGCGGCCATCGGCAGGACGGCGGTGTCTATCGGGACCGTGATGCCATCGGCAGCAACCGTCGAGCTGTCAGCAACTTGCGCGTACAAGGGCGGGGCCGTCATCCGCAGTCCGACGACCACCAACATGGATAATATGTATTTCCGGATGTTCATCACACAAAAGACCATCTTCGAGAACGGAAGTTATATCTCAAAGAGGCGCAAAAGTACGTTTTTTTTCAACTACCACCCTACTTAAAAACTACTCTTTATACACATTTTTGGATCTTGCGAAAGCTATGATTTCAAGATGTTGGTTAAACCTGTCAAGGCCAATCTTCATGGTAATGTAGCCAGGTTTTCCATGCGCTTTGACATAACCGCTCCACCCCCCAAGTCGTGCGATAATCCATGCAGCCCACGCCAGCGAATGTTCGCGGAAAGGGTTTCTCCCATCCAGTGCCTTGGGCGAATGGCGGTGAATACGTTCCATCTCCACCTCCAGCAGTTCCCGTTCCGTCTCGTCAAACAGTCGACTTGTCGGAACACGTTCGTCCTGCTCGTCGTAGGCCCGCTTCAGTGTCACGCACCGCAATGCCGCGTACATGGTCAGCACTATCAGTTTCTTCACGGCCGAGCCGCTCTCCAACTGTACCGACTCGATGCGGAAGCCTTCAGACTTACTGACCCTGAACAACTCTTCGACGAACCAGCGGCACTTGTACCATTCCACGCACTGCACGGCATGTTCCACCGTGTCCACCACGTGCGACGTCAGCAACCGCCACTCTATCGGCGCCTCACTGGCAGGGACACTCGAAGGGTCTTCTATTGCATAGACACAGTAGCAGGTCAGTTCCTCCGGCACGTCGTCCAAACACTTGCGTCTCTTGTGTATGGTGACTTTGGCGTAACGGAGCGTCATTCTCGCTGTGCGAGAGCTCCTGCCCTTGTGACCGCGCAGGTACAGGTCGTAGGTGTAGGATACAGGAAGGCTTTCCATGTATTCCTTCATCCCCAGTCTTCCATCCTCCACGTCGCAGTCCACGGGACGGTCGTGGATGGAGCGGATCAGGAAGTCGCAGCCTGTGGCGAGGTCCTTGCACATGACCGAATAGATATCGCTCTCCCTGTCGCCCACCATCGTCTTTCGCACCTTCTTGGGAAGCGCGGCGGCGCTCTCCGAGGCGGCCTCGGCCCAGCGGAAGGACTCCTTCTGCTCCAGTTTCAACAAGCTGCGCTGCGTTGCCTTCTTTCTGCCCTGTGTACGGTCGCGGCTCCACACCTTTATGTGGCTGAAACCGACGGGCATCCTGCTGTCGGCATCCACCACCATGCACGGGTGGGCGAAGATGCAGTATTGGTCAAGTTCGCTCGTGCCGTAGCCGAAATCCCTGTCCTTAACAGACAGGCGGCCTGAATGGCGGAATACGACCTCTGTCGTGTCCTGTATGCACAGCACGTGCGAGAGGTCGGAGCACCCCTTCGAACAGCCTTTTGCCAAATACTCGACCATTTCCTCCATCGTGAGCTTCTTGTTGTTGATTAAACGGCACGCTGCCATACGCTCGGTGTTGTTCTCGCAGCAGCTGTTGATGATGCTGGTCCCCTTGGCCACCATCTTGTCGGAAAGCCATCCTAGACGCTTCCCGATTCGGACATCGTTCCCGATTCCTTGAAATATTTCAAAACACGGGCAAAGATACAAATCCTCTCTGAGTTATATCGAGGGTTGGAGAAATGTTATTAAGAGTAAGATGTGTATAAAGAGTAGGTTGTCAAAAAGGGTGATGTCGCCCTGCTTCTTGTATGTCGGTTTGGCCTCTTTCTTCTGCCATTCAATTTTGCGGCAAATATACAAATAATTCTTTGAATGACAATGGGTTGTGAGAAATTTTTACCATAAAAAGTTCATCTGTCGCAAGTTGACCGAAACGGGGATTTTGGGTGTTGTTTTCAGCGGATTTTAGCTCATAAGAAGCTGTTAATCAGGAAGAAATAATTAGAAGTCCACTTTAGTTTACGGCAAACATACAAAATATTCCGATACGAAAAACCCGGTCGCCGACCGGGTTGTGTGATGGCAGACACGATAAGTCGCATCCGTGATTTGTCGTCCAAGGATACCGTTGCTATCTGATTTCGCGCACGAGCATACCGGGATAAAAACCATTACCCGACACAACTTCGAAGGTGGTATATTTCAGCAAGGCATTGTCCGCCTCTTCTTCCACGGCCATATAGCGGTTGTCCCAGATTTTGTTGGGGATTGGTTTAATGATACCCTTTCGTTGATAAGTGATATTTCCGTTGGCATCTTCCACACGTTCTATCACTTCATATTTCGAGTTGGCACTCACACCCTCTTTCAGCCCAATCTGAACCAAAACTTTGTCACCCTGTACCTGATACACTGGGACCACCACCTTAAAAACTACAAATTCCTTTTGCAAAGCCACGATGTTCTTGTCAATGGCACGTGCTAAAACCTTCCTGAAAACCTCATCAGGACTTTTTAAGCCACGCATAACCGTTTTATCGCTAATTGCAGTAACTTCGCCGATATACTTCAGCTTAAAAAGGTCTTTTTCGTTCTCAAAAGCCTGTTTTTTTTGCTTGTCAAATCCTGACTTGTCATAGTAATATTGGGAATAAAATGCATTGGCAATCTCATCATTCCATTCTAATTGATAAAGCAGCGTATTCACTTTGACTGTGAAACCGGCAACAGTTTTTGAAATGGATTGTGCAAGATCTGACACGGACTTCCCCAAAGAACCGACCCCACCTCCTGCCATACCGAACGCAGCTCCCATTATACTGAACACTCCAGCTACAATCTGCGCATTCTGTTCTTTATCCACATAAGTGATATTATTGATTATCAGAAAGCTATTCTTTATCAGTTGTTCGCCAGCATCTGATAACATGGCATAACCGCGTTGACTTTTCATGGCCACGCTTATATCCGAGACAGAGGCGTTATAATAACCTCGTTCCATAATCGTAGAAACGTCAAAGCTGCCATCTGTCAAGTCTCTGTCAAACCATTTGGCGATCATCCTTTTAGGAATTTGATTTTGGTATATGAATTCCGACAAATTTTGCTCCAGATCCCTGCTCTTTTGGTCTCTTTTTGCAACAACAATATACCGAAGGCTCAAATTGTGGTCATTGTATTTGTCTGGAACAGGAAGTTCAAGAAAGGAGTTGATGATTTCCTGGCTCATTCTTTTACTTGGGTCAACAAGCAAAACAGAGTATAATGAACTCCTGTTGTACAGCCGAGGGTTATCATTCTGGCAGTATGCACCGTTGTGCATTAACAATAAAGCACTAAAAACAATTAATATCTTTTTCATAATAGCGTCTTGTATTTGTTAATAATCCCATAATTCATTGGGGATAACATCTTCCAAAGAAAACATTTTTTTCGAGCCCTTCACAAGTTTGTCACCCTGTTCGTCAATCCATACGATATCATTTTCTTTCTGAACCCAACTCAAAATATGATTTCCATTATAACGAAACGGTGAAGCGTGTCCAAAGACAACGGGAACCTGATTATATTCCGTTTCAGCAATTTGCACGCCTTGGTTGTTCACGTACCCCAATAAACCATTAGAAACCTTTCTGACATAGGCAATCCGGTTGTTAAAACGCCCCACTTCCACATAAGTAGGTGGTATCAGCTCTCTACCCGAAGTATCAACCAGCCCGTACAATCCCTCTTTCTTTACCCATGCCACTCCATCGTGGAAATCAAAAGCGGACTCATAAGAGGACGATGTCAGTTGCTTTCCGTCATGAACATTCAACAAGACAATTTCATTTGTGGGGTCAGTTGCTTTCCACACCCAAGCAATTCGTTCAGCATAACAATCTGAAATTTCCTCATATTTGCATGGGACAGAGATTTTACCCGAACAATCAATCATTCCGAACAATCCATCCTTGGCCACTGCAGAGTAGCCATAATGGAAGTCTCCGGTTCCATTAAACATGAAATCTGTTAATTGCTTGCCCGAGCGGTCGATCAAAGCCCACAAGCCCGAGGCGTTGTAATGGACAAAAATATCCGTAATCCTAAAGTCATCAAACAGTGTGAATCTGCGTTTCACGTTAGTGACCTTGCCTTTTTCGTTTTTTTCTTCATCAACAAGGACTTTCTGAACCATGGAGCCGCCTTTGTGAATCCATGCCACTCCTGACGCATAAAAGGGGCCAACATGTTCATATTCCGGTGGAACAATCTCCTTCGCCTGTTGTAAGTCATAATAGCCCCACTTGCCCCCCGAGATCGTCCGGTCTCGTTCATTCATTACACCACCTTTATTAACTGCCACCACATTGTCTCTGCAAAAATCGATATAATCATATTCTACAGGACAAACCAAATTTCCATGAAAATCCATCACACCCCACTTGCCACCAAAAGGTAATTGATCATACTTGTATTTTCCCCCTATATTAACCCAGGCATACTTGCCACAAAATTCTCCCACTGCTGAGTATTTCGCTTCCACTACCATCGAATCATTCTCGTTAGCATACCCCCACAGCTTTCCAACTTTCTTTGGAACAAGTTCCTGTCCCCACAACGAGAATAGTAGCTGGAAGAAAACAGCTGTTATCAAAATCCTTCTCATAACGGCCTGCTATTTAAAAAGATTTTATTGCACGGGCACCTGAAATCTTCGAGTTAAAATAAGACGTGGAAACGGTAACCCTATTTATTTGAGCATCTTGCACCAAACCTATAATGCCACCAACATTCGAAGACACTGTCGATAAGGATTTCCGAAAATAGGTTGATTTACCTTTCTTGTTGGTATATTTGGAATACGTGGAGCAAACCATGGGGAAATTGATTTTTTCTCCTCCATTGTCTTTTAGGACATTCTGTACGTCCTTGATTGCTTTGGCATTTCCATTTATAACGTTGTTCACAAATTCCGCACCATACAGGCATGAAATCATCTCTTGCATTTCTTTTTCGGAAGGTATATACCAACCATCTCCCAAACTTATTGTCCAGGCAAAAATGGGGAACTTATCCCAACTCAAGTTGTTTTCCTTTACATATGATTCCACGGCTTTTAAATTATTCATTCCATTTTCCCTATCCTTGCATAACCCTGCAAGAGTGTCACTTAAATTCTTGTCACCCACAGCAACACTTTCTTTCGACGGACAGGACTGTAAAGACATCATCATTCCATGACGGCCATTGGCTGATACCTTGTACACCAGTCCCTTCGCCCCGTTAATTTCATAAACTTTTCCAACTTCATACGTAGCTTGGGCATACAGTAGTGACGAAGCGAATAAAACAGCAACAAAAAGTACAATTTTTTTCATAATAATAATTTTAAGGTGAATAATATAAGTTAGTTGTTTGTATTCTTGTTATCTCAACAGCCAGTTCACGTAATTGCTGATGGGTTGCTGGTGGTTGCCGTAGGCGACGCCCACATCGCGCCACGCCCGGATGCGCTCTCTTTCAAGGTCAACACCGTCTTGGTAAATCTTCATCTCAAACTTCCAATCATCCAGCACTTTGCCTTTGATTTCGCGATACAAAGACATGGCTTCGTTGTAGCATTTGGCATCGGGGTAGATATTGGCCAAATATTCACCTGCTTTCCTGGCCCCTTCCGCATTCTGTTCGGCTGCCCATGCCATACGCGCCTTCGCCAAATTCACATCGCACAGATAGTCAATATACTGCTGATAAATCTCAGCGGTGGCCTCCAATGCCCGGTCGAAACATTTGCACACATCTGGGATGACGGTCAGCTCATACAAGGCCGCCTCGTAGTTTTTCTGCTTGACCAACGACTGCGCCTTCTTGATGATATTGTCACATTGTGCCTCGTAATAGGCAATGATTTTAGCTTTGCCCGTCTCTGCCAGTTCCTTGAACTGTTTGGAATTGGCGTTGATATGCTTTACTGCGTCAATATACGCTTTGGTTTCGTTGGTACCCACCCCCTTGGCATTCAGCGAAGCGGTGGCAAAGATTTTCTGATCGATGCCGTCCGCAATGTACAAGGTAATCTCCAGATTCTGGGCGATTTGCTGAGGAGGTCCGGCCACAACGTCTTTGCTCGTCGGGGTTATCACGGCGGTAATGAAAAACCTTGAGCTGCCTTCTTCCGCAGCCAATCCGTTTTGTGCGGCCGCCTGTCTGAGCTTATTGACTATATAGGTCTCAACCCCCGATGGCAGCGGATCAGGCTGTTCCGGAAGCACAATGGACAAGGCAATGCGCGATTCCCCTTCCTTGAAATCATTTTGTGCGTTTGTCTTGTTGGCAATCAGAAAAAACAGGAGAGCCAACGTGGAATATAATGTGATTTTTCCCATACTGATGGACTTTTGATTATTTTTCACCAATGACTAAAATAGCTCTGCCCAGGCCGCGTGTCATCACCTTTGACTGAATCTGATACTCTTGACGCAAATAATTACGCATGTTGCGTACAAAACCTTCCGCATCCATGGTGGCCCCGTTGGTCTTGTACAAAGGTATTCTCACTTGTTCATATTGGATATAATTCTCGCTGGCGTCAGATTTGTTGAACATGTGATTCACGGTATTGGCATACATCCATTCGTCCAGGATCTCCGTCAATTCAACGCCGTTGAACTCCGTTTCCAAATCTATCTCGCCCGTGTCGAACACCCTGATATCCAAAGAGATTTCGCGTCCTTTGTCCACCAGATTGTCAAAATAGCTTTGCAATTGGAAACAGAAGTTATCCATATGGGCTAACACCGCCTCCTCCAGCAAAACAGGAGTCTCAGCGGTAAAGGTCGGGTTGCCTGTCCCTTGTGCTCCGGCAATCTGCTTGTCGGTATAGGAGTCAATGCCTTGCAAATTGTAGGTGACAGACCTTTTCGGACCCACGGTGTTCACGGTCCAGGTAATCTGCATGATGATATCCGCTTTTGCCGTGCGACGCAGGTGGTCGAGCGGCGACTCGGCCAGCTCCGCGCCCGAGGTCTTGCTGACGGTCATGTTATCTTCCGCCATACGCTGCTCAATGGATTTCAGCACCGACTCCAGGTTCTTCAGCGGGAACCCCCTGTCGGCCATCAGCGTGTTAATGGTGCCTATGACCAGCAAGAGGTCCGCATCATTCTGTAAAGCGGCTTTGTAGTCCGGCACTTTCTGTTGGGTGCCTTGGTTGTCGAATGTGGCCATATAACCATTTTTGTTGCACCACACATCGCTGGGAACCACCATGATCGTGGGTTTCTTCTCTTGAGCCGCCAAGCTCAAAGCAAGACAAAGTAGAACGATAGACAATATTGAGTGTCTCATATCGGGAGAAATTAAAATTCGTAACCTATTTTAAACAAGATACCGCTGCCGAAGCAAGTGTCACCAGGTTCGTAATGGATCATCTGCCCCGTGAAATTGGCGCTCATCACAAAGTTGTTTCGTTTGGCGCCCACCCTGAATCCGATGCCGGCGTCAAAGAAGAAACCGTCAAATACGGCGTATCCAATGTCGGCATTCCAAAACGGCACGCACATACGCGGCTTCTGACTAATGATATTGCCCCTTGCGTTGACGAAGAGGGGGACACTCATTGGAGCCTGGATTTTATGCGCTTTGCGGTATAGCAAATAATCGTGGTCGCTATTCAGGTTATATCTGGCCCCAATGCCGACACCTATTTTCATAAATTCCGAAAAACGGTATCCGTTGGTAAAGGTCAATGCGAAAGTCCCCGTGCCATGGCCGTCATACCACAAGCCACCGGCATGTGCTTCCACGGCACACCACCAGCCTTTGTCCAGGTCGGAGTAGTCAACGTATTTTGCGCCTTCGGGCACGTCGGGTGTCGTCACCTCCGCACTTCCGATTTGGACTTCCCTGACTTCTGCTTTGCGATAAGTCAGGGTTTCCCCACTCCCCAGCACGACAGACACCTCATCGGTGTTTTTCACCACTTTCCCCTTCACCACATTGCCGTTATTCAAATAAATCACATCCTGTGCATTCAGAAAAGCAGCGGACAAAAAACAGCAGACAAAAAGCAATAAAAATCTTTTCATATCATCAGGGTTTGATAATTTTGTCGTTGGTCAACCGCTGTCGCAATTCGGCGCGAAGCACCCTCACCGTCACGCCGTACTTGACCTGAGTCGCGGTGTTCTCTTTTTTGTTAGTTAGCGGACGACGATCTTCCGTCGTGACATACAGCTTGTAATCTCCGTCGTCTTTGAAGAACACATTGAAATAATACTGGTATTTTTCTTCTGCGTTCACTTCGTAAATAAGAGGGCGCATTTCACACTCTTTGCTGCCATTGCGAATTCCTTTGAAAATCACTTCCTTGACAGCATTCTTTTTGGCCTGTTCAAGGGCATCGGTCTTGTTTCGCCCAAGCCCCCATACTCTTAAGGTCTGCGATCCATCGCCTTCCACCCCCATACACTCAGTAGCCGGAAGTCCATATTCTCCTGTTTGCCCGAACGACACCAGCAATCCACACAAGAAAGCAAGTGTCCATAAAAATTTTCTCATAACACAGTTCATTTTAGCCATTATTGTCTAATATCCTAAAGGTTTAAGTATGCCGGCTTTTTCCAAATCTTTGCGCAGCATATCTTTTTTTACGGAAAGCACTTTGGTCACTTTGTATTGCTTTTTCCCTTCTTTTATCACAGACACACTCGTGTTCGCGTCATCTTCCACATATTTGGCATAATCGCCTGACGAACTGAAGAAATTTGAAAAAAAGGATTCGTATTCGGCCGCCAGCTCCACCTTCCTGGCCAAAGGTTTCTGCATACACTTGCCGTCCATACCTTTAAAAAGAACACCGTGTACCGCATCTTTTTTCATCTGTGCAAGAGCCGCGTCAACAGTTTTGCCATAGCTGGTCACTTCCACCAGAAAACTGCCTTTCACTCCGATGCCGGCGCAGGAAATCTCATAATGCCACTCCTGCGCTTCTATACATGTTGAAAAAAACATGGTAAAAACCACGAACACCAAGAGTTTTCCCAAAAAACCGTTAAATTTCATATTTTAATATTGTTTAAGCAAAATTTATGGTGGTTTTTCCAAATGAAAAACAACTTTGCAAAAATAGAATTTGCTTACTAAAAACAAACTGCAAATTCTATCGAATAAAAATAGATTAGTCTATCCTTTTTGGATAAAATCTTCAAAGAAATTGTAATCCAAGATTTTGGAAATGCGTTTCAACAAGTCAGTGTTGATGGCAGAATGGGCATATACCTTGTACAAATGGTTCGGAGTACAAGGAATCTGTGCGGCCAGCCAGACGTTGGAGCGTCCTTGCTCCTTCAGTTTGGCTTTAATACGTTCACCGATATGTATGTCCTGGATTTCTGTCATAAAAAAAGCGTGGATATTAGTTCTTGCCTGACATCCGGGTTTCCACGCCCTCTCATCCAACAAGTCATTCCACGCCGTATAAATACGGCATTCATAACTGATCCTTGATGAGTTTGTCTTCTTTCGAGGACGATGTGGAAATTGGATGTCAAGGATAGCCACAAACGCTATCTATATAATATTAAGGTTGTTTTTTAGTCTGTTTCTGGTGTTCGTTTTTTTTGTTGATACTATTCGATTATTTCGACGGCAAAAATAGGAAAAATTCTTATATGACGGAACCCGCCGTTCGGGATGTTCAGGGCTTACGCATCAACTTTTTTATTTGGGCGAGCCAGCGCGGATTAGGAGACGACGCTTCCAAGCGTCGCAATGCATACGTCGGCGATTCATCCAACCGCTGATATGCAGTGCCTGTCACGGTCGGTGAATATGTGTTTCGTACAAAGTTTAGTTATAAACAAGATTGCAAAAAATACTAACAATCAACTGTTTGATGATTTTTATATTGATATTTTTATTACTTTTGCATCACTGTTTATTAATCAAGTATCGTATGGAAATTATTGGTGTCCGCTAAAAGTTTCGTGCGCATGCGCGAGGCGGCAAAAATAAGGGCTGAACTCTATCCGTGAGTCAGCCCAATTGTTTACTTTTGCACTTGCAAACACCAAAAGTTAAACAATGGGCAAAAGTACACATTTTATCGGACAGCCGCTCCTTCGGCAGATAATAAATTTTCTTGACAAAGACAAGGTCCTTCGCCTGAGCCGCAAGCACGGCGGAGAACGCTATGTGAAGCGTTTTGACGGATGGCAGCACCTGGTAGTGATGCTGTACGCGGTTATCATGCGCTTCGACTCACTGCGCGAGATTGCAATAGCCACGCTGGCGGAGGCACGGAAACTGGCTCATTTAGGCGTGACGACCATGCCCCGCCGATCAACCCTTTCCTATGCCAACGCTCGCCGTCCGGAGGCCTTTTTCGAGGACGTGTACCGCGATTTGTATGCCACCCACCGCCAGAAGCTTTTGTCGGACAGCCGGGGCGGAGAAACGCCCAAATGGATGGAAAAACTCCAAATCATCGACTCCACCACCATAACGCTGTTCTCCAACCTCATATTCAAGGGCGCGGGACGAAACCCCAAAAGTGGAAAAAAGAAGGGCGGTATAAAGGTGCACAAGGTCATCCGTGCGCTGGAGGGTGTTGCTTCTGACATCAAGTTCACTTCCGCCGCAACACACGACAGCTTCATGCTGGCACCGAAGAACTTCGAGCGGGGCGACCTGCTGGCCTTAGACCGCGCGTACATCGACTACGGGAAATTCGAGGAGCTCACGAAGCGGGGCATCGTGTATGTCACAAAGATGAAGTCAGGCCTGGCCTACAAGGTGGTGTCCGACGTGATGTTTATGGACCAGGCCAAGGGCATGGTGATGCGCATCCAGAATGTCACATTCACCAAAAAAGAGAAAAACGGAGCGGTCATCGTACACAATGCCCGCATTGTGACACATGCGGATGATGGGAAGAAGAAGTGCGTCTCCCTGCTGACCAACGACTTCGACATGTCCCCGGAGGACATTATAGCCATTTACAAGCAACGCTGGGAGATAGAGACGTTGTTCAAGCAGATCAAGCAGAACTTCCCGCTGCACTTCTTCTACGGCGAGAGTGCCAATGCCATCAAGATACAGATATGGGTGACACTCATCGCCAATCTGTTGTTGACCATCATGCAACGTTCCCTCCGTAGGCGATGGAGCTTCTCCAATCTGGCCACAACGGTGCGTATCACGCTCATGTATTACGTGGACTTCCTGAGTTTCTTCGAAAACCCTGAAAAAGACTGGCAGAAGGTGCTGCTGGAAGCTGCAGAGCCGCCTCCACAACTGGAGCTGGATTTTTAGGGAAGGTGCTTGGAACTGTCACTCGAAATCGCCCACACTGGTTTACAGAGGGTTACGGCTACGAAAAACTTATTTTTTGTTTTTAGCGGACAGCAATAATTTTAATTATACTTTTCTTTTGCGTATATGGTGATGAAAATTGACGCATCAAAGTTACAAATATTCTTATACAGTCCAAGCTAAAACGAAAAATATTTTTTCGTTGTAAATCAATTTGTTAAGCGTAAATTCTTGGTGCAACAAACCGTCCGCCATGCGTTTTGCACACGGAAAAAATGGATGATTGTAAATTGTCAAATTATTAGTTATCGTTTTGAGACAGACCTCCAATCATATCAACGGTGTCATATATAGGGGAAGGAACAGGATGCCGTTTTCTTCTTTCAGATCGGCGCCATGCAATACGACAGGCGTGGAAAGGTATTCCCCGAACTTCCCCATACATTTTCGCATGGAGGAAAGGGTGTAGCGTTGCGACGACTTCACCTCGATGGGCATGATGTTGTGTCGGGTGGTCAGTCTGTTTTTTGCGGTAAGGAAATCGATTTCCATGCGGTCGCTCGCATCGTTGCGGTTAGAATTGCTATAGAAATAGAGTTTGTGTCGATTGGCCACAAGCATCTGGGCGACAATATTTTCCACAATCATCCCTTGGTTCACCTCCAATTTGTTCAACAGCAATTTTTGATACAGCTCCACAGGCACATTCCCATTTTCATCGAAGGCGTGAGAGATGAGCAATCCCGTGTCGGCCATGTAGCATTTGAGTGTGTTGCGTTCCATGTTGAGACGAAGTCCCACATTCGGTGCAGTGCAGTTGTAGCAGATGTTGACGATGCCCGCGTCGGCCAGCCAGAAAAAGGCATCGTCATAGTCGCGGTAGGCCGCACCTGTCTCCAACGCCGACAAGCGGAACTTCTTCTCGTGTTTTTGCAGCTGTGCCGGAATCTGTTCGAAAATATTTTTCACCTTATGCTCCAAGCCGGCGGCGTATTTGGAGATGTCATTGGTGTAAACTTGCAAGATGCCCCGTTTCACATGGTCCACCTTGTCGAAATCCTTAGCATCAACAAACGTTTGAACGGCTTGGGGCATCCCTCCCACAATCATATAGGTACGGAAACACTCCATGGCCTTTCGGTGGAATGCTCCCATCGGCTGGCGTTTTTCGAAACACTGCCGAATGTACGGCATCAGCATATCGTTGCCGATAGCCCAAAGAAATTCCTCGAAATCCATCGGGGACATCGGCATCGCCTCTTCCTCGGACGGGATGACGATGTCGCGCACGTTTTTCTTGATGCTGACCAACGAACCTGTTTCAATATAGTGGAACCGTCCGTCAGCCACCAGGTATTTGATGGCGGCACGAGCACGCGGACAAAGTTGAACCTCGTCGAAAACAATAACAGACTTGCCCGGCGTGAGGCGCGTGCCGTAGTGGATTTGCAGGTTCAGCAGCAAAGTATCAAGGTCCTCCAACAAGGTGTCGAACCAGCCCCAAACCACCTTGTCGGCTTTGTTGAAGTCGATAAGAAGGTATGAATCATATTCGTTGCGGTCGAACTCCTCCACGATATAGCTTTTTCCAACCCGCCGTGCCCCTTCAATCAGTACGGCTGTTGCACCATTCCGCTGTTTTTTCCACTCTAATAACTTGTTGTAAATCTTTCTTTTCATAAAACACAAAACATCATTTCAAGATTATTGAAAGCGCAAAAATACAACTTTTCAAGATTATCGGGTACCAAAAATTAACATCTTTTCAAGATTATCCACCAATTTCACAACGTCCAAATTTACCGGTCACGGAAATTGTAGCATCGTAGTATATTGCCATTGGCCATTGGCCTCAGGTGCATCGCTCCGCCGAGGCACTGCTTGAAGTCCTGGCATTTTTGGCAAATACCCGTGCGCATCCACGTCCGGTCGCGCATAAGCTGGAAACGGTTATCCCATACCTCCAGCAAGTCATCCTGATAGATATTGCCTTGCACGTAACTGCGGTCAATGTTCGGACACGCCGAGATGCCACCGTCAATCAGCACGCTGCCGATGTTGATGCCCGCCCTGCAGAAAAAGTAGGTGTCGCGGACCTGTTCCTCGTACTTTCCCGTATAGGCTTCACAGCTGAAAGTCAGATGGATACGACCCTCGCGGCGCGTCTCCGCGATAAACCGCATCATCTGCTCGACCTGTGCACGGGAGAGTTGGAGTTCGTCGTCGTGAGCCGCCCGCCCGATCGGCGAGATGGTGAACAGCCGCCAATTCCGGATTCCGTTTTCAACCAGAAGTTCCTTCAACAGAGGCAGTTCCGAGAAATTGCGCTGGTGCACGCAAGTCACCACGTCATACGCGAGTCCGGGGGTGTGCGCAATCAGCCGCAACGCCCGCAATGCCCGTCGGAAGCTCTCTGGGTGGTTGCGCAGCCAGTTGTGGGTCGCTTCCAGTCCGTCAAGACTCACCGTGATGGAAGACAATCCAGCAGCAGTCAATTTGGCGTGCATCGTCTCATCATAGAGCATGCCATTGGTGACAATCCCCCAACGCAAGCCTTTGTTTCTCAGAATCTTACCGCATTCCGCCAAGTCGGGGCGCAACAGAGGCTCTCCACCCGTAATGGCAACGATCACCGAGTCGCGAGGATAGCGTTGCGCCAGCGGTTCCACAGCCTTGAGGAAATCCTGAAAAGGCATATCCGGGACACAACTCTCTGACTTACAATCCGAACCACAATGGCGGCACGATAGGTTACACCGCCATGTGCATTCCCAGAAAAGGTAATTCAACTCGTGAATGGCTGTCTCGTTTTTGCGAAACACCCGAAACAGCCAGCGTTTGAAAGGTTTGATACAGCTACTCGACACTGTTTTCCTTCATTTTGATAACAAGCGGGTTTTCCATGATTTCCTCACGGCTAAACGCGGAATCCAGAGGGGCATACTGTCCGCTAAGTCCGCCTGTTTCCGAATCAATATGACGGAAAGCAAGCCGCACGGAATCCCGACCTTCATGTGCATTGACATTGAAAATACCGGTGGTATCCGTCATGCTGTAGTCATATTCGGAACCGCCTATCAGTCCCACACGGACATCCGAAAGGGGCTCACCTGTGGTTTCCGAGACTACCTTTCCCATCACAGGGAAATAGTCATTCGGCATACCATAACAGGCCTGAAACGTGAACATCAGGGCCGTCGCGGAAAAAGAGCCGAACAGGAACCGCAATATCTGTTGTTTTTTCTGACGAAATATATTCATAGCCTCAAAGCATTAAAACGAAAGTGCAAAGGTACAAAAAAAAGGATATGGCGGATTTTAAATACCCTACGCTTCTTCCGAATTTCCGACGGCCTTCACCCGCACCTCCTCGATGCGGTTGTGGTCCATCTTGACAATCTCCACCTGATGGCCCATGAACTCGAAAGTGTCGCCCTCCTTGGGGATGGTCTCAAACTGCTCGAACACGAAGCCAGCCACCGTGGAGTAGTCGATTTCGTCGTAATCCACCTCGTAGCCGTCAATCACATCGGTGAGCACGTCGATGGGGGCATCGCCCTTCACCAAGAAGGAATGGTCCTCGCACTCCGTCACATCGGGCTCTACAACCTCCTCTTCCTCAGGAACTTCGCCCACGATGCTTTCGAGAATGTCGTGCAGGGTGACGATGCCGGCCAGGTCGCCGAACTCATCGACCACAATGCCGAAGTAGTACTGCGACTTGCGGAACTCCGTCAGAATGTCCTGCGCATCCGTGTTTTCGGTGAAGACCAACGGCTCGTCCAGCATGGAGCGGACATCCACCTGGCCGTTCTTGCGCAGTTCCATGAAAAAGTCCTTGACGTTGAGCACGCCGAGGTACTTATCCACATGCTTGTCGCACACCAGGATGCGGCTGAACGAGAAGCCGTAGAGCTGGTTGATGAACTCCTCCTGCGTCAGGTTGATGTCGATCCACTCGATTTCGGAACGGTGGATCATGATATGAATGGCGCGTTTGTCGGAGAAGGAGAAGATGTTCTCGTGCAGTTCGCTCTGTTCCTCCTCAATGACATCCGTCTCGCCGGCCTCCTTGATGATGTCGAGCAGCTCATCTTCCGTGAGATGGTCGGGGTTCTCCTTGACTCCCAGCATCTTGTCGATCAGCGATGTGGTGCCGGAGAGGGCGGCGACAGCGGGTTTGAAGAGCAGGCGGAAGAAGTTCATGGCGGGTGCAACGGCCACGGCCACACGCTCGGGTTTGGAGAGCGCGATGGTCTTCGGCACCAGCTCCCCGATGACGATGGTCACGAAGGTCACCACAATAAAGCTGATGACCAGCGCAATAGAAGCGGAAAGGGCCTCGGAAGCACCCATCCAGACGAACAGCGGCACAAGGTAAGGGGAAAGGGAGGCACCGCCGATATAACCAGTCAAAAGGCTGATGAGCGTGATGCTGACCTGGATAGCGGCAAGAAACTCCTCCTGGTTGTCCTGCAGGAAGAGCGCCTTTTGCACGGCTTTCCGGTGTTTCGCCGCATATTTGTCAATACGCATTTTCTTGAACGAAACGATGGCAATCTCGCTCATGGAGAAGAAACCGTTGCACAGAATCAAAAGTAAGATGACAAGGAGGCGCATGACGGGCTACTTTTGTCCGGATTGCATATCTCGTCGGTTCTGCCCGATATACTTGAAGTAAAGGAGCAGGTCGAAGGAGACGATCAACAGATTGAAAAGATACAGATAGACCACCCAGTCGTAATTATAGAAGACCTTGTGGAGGATGCCGAACACATAGCCCAAGATGATGATACCCATGAAAACGGGGCTTTTGCCGATGACCACCTTGGTCCGGAGGGCTTTGACAATGGAAAAGGGCCAGCTGCACGCGAAACACAGCAACATTAAAATCTCAAAAACGCTGACATTCATTGTTTTATGTAAAAATATTCCTTATTCAAAAAAACGGCGCAAAGATACACATTATTCGAATGTTACGTACGAAAAAAAAACGGGACACAAACGTATCCCGTTCAGCACAATACGTGGAGCGTATGAGAATCGAACTCACGACCTCTTGACTGCCAGTCAAACGCTCTAGCCAACTGAGCTAACGCCCCAAAGAAAGCCTGAAAATCAGGCTGTGCAAGTCCAACGTCAGACCTTGATTTCAACATCCACGCCGCTGGGGAGTTCCAGCTTCATCAGCGCGTCGATGGTCTGGGTGGTGGTACCGTAAATATCCAGGATTCTCTTGTAGGTGGAGAGTTGGAACTGCTCTCTGCTCTTCTTGTTGACGAAGGTGGAGCGGTTTACGGTGAAGATCTTCTTGTGGGTCGGAAGCGGAATAGGGCCTACGAGCACCACCTTGTCGTCCTTCACGCTGTTCACGGTCTTCACGATCTTCTCGGCAGACTTGTCAACCAGCGTGTGGTCGAACGATTTCAGTTTGATTCTAATTCTGTGAGCCATTATTGTTTATTGTTTATTGTTTACTGTTTATTGTTTAGGGTTAGGACTTATAGTTTAAGTCAATTGTCTATGTTTAAGTTATAAGATGAACCTTCCAACGTTCATGATATAGTCTTTGATTTCGGGCGTGACCTCGGCGTATTTCAGGAATTCCATACTGAAGGTGGCACGGCCGGAGGAGATGGAGCGGAGTGTGGTGACATAGCCGAACATTTCGGCCAAAGGCACTTGCGCCGTGATGATCTGGAATCCGACTTTGGCGTCGATCTGTTCCAGCACGGAACGCCTGCGGTTGAGGTCGCCGGTGACATTGCCGATGTACTCGTCCGGAGTGGTGATTTCCACTTTCATGATCGGTTCGAGTATGGCGGTGTCGATGCCCTTCAATGCCTCGCGGAAGCCGATTTTCGCGCAGACCTCGAAAGAGAGCGCGTCGGAGTCGGTCGGATGCGACTCGCCGTCGGTAACCGTCACCGAGAGGGCTTCGAGCGGGAATCCGTACTTGCCGTTCGACATGGCGATTCGGAATCCTTTCTCCGCACCGAGGATGTAGTTCTTCGGCACGGCGTCGCCCTTGATCTCGTTCGTGAACTGCAGTCCTTTGGCGTCAAGCGGCAGCGGGTCGATCCGGAAATCGAGCACAGCGAAGGATCCTCGTCCGCCGGTCTGCCGTTTGTAGGCTTCGCGGTGCTGCACGGGGACGAGCACGGCCTCCTTGTAGGCCACGCGCGGCTTGCCGTGGTTGCAATCGACGTTGAACTCGCGTTTGAGGCGGTCGAGCAGGATTTCCAAGTGAAGCTCGCCCATGCCGCTGATCAGTGTCTGCCCTGACTCGGAATCCTCCTTCACCTGGAAGGTGGGATCCTCGTCGGCGAGTTTGCTGAGCGCGAGGGTCATCTTCTCCTCGTCATCCTTGGTCTTCGGCTCAATGGCGATTTGGATCACCGGTTCGGGGAACACGATGTTCTCCAGAATCACGGGGTGCCGTTCGTCCGTCAGGCTGTCGCCGGTATGGATGTCCTTCATGCCTACGAGAGCGACGATATTTCCCGCGGTGGCGCTCTCCAAAGGCTGTTGCTTGTTGGAGTGCATCTGCAGGATCTTGGCTGCGCGTTCCTTTTTGCCGGAGGTGACGTTGTAGAGGCTTTCGCCGGCCTTAAGCTCGCCGGAATAGACCTTGATGAAGGTCAGCTTCCCGATATAAGGATCGGTGGCGATTTTGAAGGCGAGGGCCGCGAAGGGCTCGTTCACGTCGGCCTTGCGGGTCTCTTTTTCCTCGCTTTTCGGGTTCACGCCCTCGATAGCGGGCATGTCCAACGGCGAGGGGAGATAGCGCACGATGGCGTCGATGAGCCGCTGCACCCCCTTGTTCTTGAAGGAAGACCCGCAGAGCACGGGTTCGATTTTCCTTTCCAGGGTAGCCTTGCGGATGGTCTCCTCCATCTCCTCCAAGGTGATGCTGGCGGGGTCGTCGAAGTACTTCTCCATGATGGCCTCGTTCAATTCCGAGAGGGTTTCGAGGAGGCGGGTGCGGTACTGTTCGACCTCGTCGGCCATGTCGGCCGGAATCGGGACTTCGTGGTAGGTTGACCCGAGGTCGTCCTCTTCCCATTCGTAGGCCTTCATTTCGAGGAGATCGACCACGCCGGTGAAGTTGTCCTCGGCGCCGATGGGCAGTTGGAGCGGCAGGGGGTGGGCCTTCAGCTTGTCCTCAATCTGGTTGACGACGGCATAGAAGTTCGCTCCCGCGCGGTCCATCTTGTTGACGTAGCAGATGCGTGCCACGTCGTACTTGTTGGCTTGGCGCCAGACGGTCTCCGACTGTGCCTCCACGCCTCCGACGGCGCAGAATATGGCTACAGCTCCATCCAATATTCTCAAAGAACGTTCGACCTCGACGGTGAAATCAACGTGACCCGGGGTGTCGATGATGTTGATTTTGTAGTCTTGGCCGTCATAATTCCACATCACTGTGGTGGCCGCGCTGGTGATGGTGATTCCGCGTTCCTGCTCCTGCACCATCCAGTCCATCGTGGCGGTACCCTCATCGACTTCACCGATCTTGTAGCTTTTCCCGGTGTAATACAGAATCCGTTCCGTCGTGGTAGTCTTGCCGGCGTCAATATGGGCCATGATGCCGATATTGCGAATCTGGTGCAAATCCTCTGCCATCGTCCCGAGCTCTGTATGGATAGGTGAAATGAAAAGGGCGGTGTCGGCCGGTTACATGCGCATGTGCGCGAATGCCTTGTTGGCCTCGGCCATTCTATGGATTTCCTCTTTCTTCTTGAAAGCGGCGCCTTCACTCTTGTAGGCGGCCATGATTTCCTGGGCGAGCTTGTCGGCCATGGTCTTCTCGTGGCGCTTGCGTGCGAAGGCGATCAGGTTCTTCATACCTACGGACTGCTTTCTGCCCGGCTTGATCTCCTCAGGGACGGGGAGAGTGGTACCACCCACGCGGCGGCTCTTGACCTCCACGCTCGGGGTGACGTTTTCGAGGGCTTTCTTCCACACTTCGAGACCGTTTTCCTTGGTCTTCTCGCTCACGATGTCGATGGCGTCGTAGAAGATTTCGAAAGCAAGGTTCTTTTTGCCTTTCAACATGATGTTATTGACGAATTTGGTTACCTGTTCGTCATTGAATTTCGGATCCGGAAGAATGATCCTTTTCTTTGCATGTGAATTTCTCATTGTATCTTCAATAATTTGGGTTATTTACTCTTGAATCGCCAATCGCGGCGTTCAATTTACATTTTTTCAGGGAATTTTATTTACCTGTGGCTTTTTTGGGACGTTTGGCGCCGTATTTGGAGCGTCCTTGCAGACGGCCGTCCACGCCGGCGGAGTCGAGCGCGCCGCGCACGATATGGTAACGCACGCCGGGCAGGTCTTTCACACGGCCGCCGCGCACCAGCACGATGCTGTGCTCCTGCAGGTTGTGGCCTTCACCGGGGATGTAGGCGTTCACCTCCTTACCGTTGGTCATTCTCACTCTGGCCACCTTACGCATGGCGGAGTTCGGTTTCTTCGGCGTGGTGGTATAGACCCTCAGGCACACCCCACGTCTCTGCGGACAAGCGTCCAAAGCCTTCGACTTACTTTGGGCAGTAAGTCTTTTTCTTCCCTTTCTTACTAATTGTTGAATGGTAGGCATAAATTCTTTTTCCTTTTAATTTTTTGATTTTTAGTTCTTTTGCTTTAAAATTTTGCGGCTGCAAAAATACATTTTTTTTCAACACAACGCATTGGGTTGAAATATTTTTATCAACAAATGTTGATTTTGGGCTATCGACGCGCGGCGGAAAGTGCGGACGCGATGGATTGCGGCCCGACATGCAGGACATATTCCTTCTCCCCGTCGTCGTGCGCCACCACGATGCGGATCGTGTTGCCGGCGGGCTCGACGCGCACGGTGGCGTGGGGCGACTGCGCGGCAGCGGTCACCTGAGGGATGGGCTCACCGGGATTGCAGGCCAAGACATACTCAGTGCGGTCGGGGTCGAAGCCGGGCAGCGGCTTGCCGTCAATATATATATAGGACAGCCGTTTGTTGTAGATCATCTCGATGTCGTCGATGATGAGCTTGTCGCCGTTGCTGCCGCCCTTGGCCAGCTTGTTGGTGGAGAAGCAGGCGAGGATGTAGGACGGAGTGCGCGTTGTGGAAGCCACCACGTGGTTCTGCTCGTCGTAATAGGTGAACTTATACTTGTACTGGTGCCACTTGCCGTCGCCGCGGTCCTTGATGTCACAGAAGGCGTTGCCGACCTTGCCCTTCTGCGCGGTGGCGGCGGTGTGGGTGGAGATGTCCTTGTAAACCACATTTCCGTGCAGGTGGAACTTGGCAACGGCCACGTTTCCAGGCTTCTTCATCTCGAACTTGCACCAGAAATAGACCGAGTCGGGGCGGCCGGTGAACTTCATGGCGGCACCGTGCCCGCACTTGTTTTCCTTGTCGGTGTAGGTGCAGTTGTCCGTGCTCTTGTTGTCGGGGGAGGCGAACTGCATCTGTCCGGTGGTGAGCACCCCGTTGACGAGGTTGCCGGCGAGGGTGGTCGCATGGATCTCGCAGCCGTAGCCCGTGTGGCCGGCGACGCGATTGCTGCGGTTCTTGGTCATCGGACCGCACCCCCACGAGTAGATACCCGAAAGTTTGCAGTCGCCATCGCCGTAGGAGTGCCAACTCTTGGGCACGCCGTTGTCCTTGCCAGTGGTCGTCCACTGCTCAAAGCTGCGGTTCTGGAGCTGGGTCTGCGCACTCAGGCCGTTGATAATTGTACATTGAAAACTGAAAATGACGGCCGTCAACACGACCTTTATGGCGATCTGTTTTCTCATATCTTCGCGATTTTTATACGGGGTTGGACTGTTGTTTCGAGTGTTGGATTAAAACGGGGTCGGGGCCATTTGCTTAGTTCCAGAACAGCGTTTGGACGAATTCGGTGAAATAGACGCGCCAGTTGCGCCAGGTGTGGCCGCCCCGGGTGTTGTACATGGTGTAGAGGTTGTGGTTGCGCTGCATCCGCTTGCGGAACTTGTTGATGCGGTGGTGGAAGAGGTCGCCGGTGCCGCCGCCGATCCAATATTTGGCGTAGGCGGTGCGGGGGAGTTGCTTGCGGCCCACCACGGGGGAGAACATGCCGACGGCGGAGAAGGTGCTGTCGTACATGTTGGCGAGGTTGGCGGCCTGCTTAGCGCCGGCGGAGAGCCCTGCCACAGCCCGGCTGCCAGGCTTCGAGGAGAGTCGGTAGAGGCCGTTCAGGTGGGCGTCCATACCCGGGAAGCACAGTTCGAACTCGCGGTCATTCCATGTGGGATAGAGCATGATGTTCTTGACGATTCCGATGTTCTCCTTCTGGGAGATCAGGCACTCGGGGTTGGCGTCGGGCATCACGAGGACCATCGGCTTGGCCTTGCCCTCGGCGATGAGGTTGTCGAGCACCTGCGCCGCGCGCCCGCGGTCGTTCCAGGCGGTCTCGTTGCCGTTGAGGCCGTGGAGCAGGTAGAGGGCCGGATAGGTCTCCTGCCCCGTGAAATATTGCGGGGGGAGATAGACCAGGATGCGGCGCACCTTCTTGTCCGCGCCGCAGCGGAACTCCACAGTATCAACCCGCCCGCGCAGGGGGTCGCTCACGCAGAGGTCGGCCTTGCGCGCCCCGCCCATGATAAAGACGCTCATCTTCTCACGGCGCACACGTATGGAGTCGGGATTGGTGGGGTCCGGAAAACGGTGTCCGTTCTTCTCGAACTGGTAGGTGTAGATCTCCGACGGGAGCGGCGGCGTGGTGTAGGTCCACCAGCCTGCGGTGTCCTTCCTCAGTTTCACGGAATGGTAGTTCTCGCGCCGGATGTCGAAGGTCTCGCGGCGAAGCCGACAGTCGCAGTAGAGCTTCACGGACTGCGCCGCCGTGTCGCGGTAGCGGAACTCCACGGAGCCGTCGTCATGCTTCAACAACACAGACTCTGGATGGTCTTGTGCCCATGCACCATGGAAAAACAATCCCGAAAATATAAAAGAGAGTACTACCCCTATCCTATTGAACTTCGAATTCATAACCAATTTTTCATTCTGTATTTCTCACCCTTGATCGGATATTTCCACTAATTTTAGATAGAATGCACGTCTGCCATGCAAAAACGTTCACCCTCATCGGTTCATAATCACAACATAATCAGTCACTTAACACATTCCAATCAATAGCCTGCAAAAATACAAAATTATCCAATCCGATGGACAAAAGGGAAGTTCAAGGTTCAAAGTTCAAAGTTCAAAGTTCAAGGTTCAAGGTTCAAAGTTCTAAGCTCAAAGTTCAAAGCCAAAAGCCAAAAGCCAAAAGCCAAAAGCCAAAAGCCAAAAGCCAAAAGCCAAAAGCCGGAAACCTTCTTTTTAATTGAAAATTGAGAATTGAAAATTGAAACCTGAAAAAACTCAAGTTTCGTATGTCAAAAAAAAGTAGAAAAACCGGTGTGCGACAAATGTTCCGGCCATAGCGGGCGGCGGCGGCCGGGGTACCGCCGGCACGATGTACCGTAGCCGGAAATATTGTGCGGACGCGAGTCTCGGCATCAAGAATGACAACACCTTTGCAAGAAAAGGCTTTTTTCTGAGGTACATATCGTTGGAAAACAAACAAGCGAAACTTGAGTCAATTAAAAAAGAGAGGACCCGTACGGATCCCCTCTTTAGTTTCAAGTTTCAAGTTTCAAGTTCAACCCACTAATCTCACTAATCTCACTAATCTCACTAATCTCACTAATCTCACTAAACTTACTAAACTTACTAATCCTCCTATTCCTGGACATGCTTGCGAATGCAGCGCACACTCATGCGGTCGTGCTTGTCGGCCGGAGCGGTGAGGAGGTCGCCGCAGTAGTAGTTGATTTCGCCGGCCGTGGCCATGGAGGAGTGCGGCTGAGCATCGGAGGTCCAGAAGTGGTAGTTGGTCTTCAGGTCCTCGAAACGGCCGAAAGCGCTGTTGTACAGACCGGCACCGCGGGCATTGAAGCCCAAGTTCGGCTCCACGCCTTCGCTGCCGCTCAGCCAATAGTTGGTGCTCATATCCTTAAGACGCTTCACGTCGCCGGCGGTGGCATTCAGGATGTTGTAGTCCTCCGCGCTGCCCACCGACCAACCGGCAGGACAGATGCCCTGCACGTACGGCGTGCCGTTGTCGGCGGTCTGCGGCGTGGGCTCCGCGTCCTCCGCCACGTTCATGGCCTCATACCAAGTGTAGAGCAGTCCGAAAGCGTCTTTATTGGCCATTTCATTCTTGTACGGAACCGCCTCGCCGGCCGCTACCTGCAGGTTCTCGGTGAACCAGCACTGCGAACCGATGCGCTTGTAGGCGTAGTCGTGACCACCCAAGGAGATGGTGCCGTCGCACGGCGCAAACTGCACCGTCACGGTCTGCTCGCAGGAGGTCATCGCGTTGCCGCAGTCGTCGTAGAGGGTCCACGTGACCGTGTGCGTACCCTCTGCCATCGGGTTGAGGGTAGCGAGGTTATGGGCGACCGTGGCATGTCCATCCGTGATCAAGGCATGGCTTACGGTGCCGAGCTGGCTCTCCGCCACCGTCACTTCGTCCGATCCTTCCGTCAGGGTGATGACGACCGGCGCAGGACAATTGAAGTCCGTGACTGCGGTCACCGTGAGAGTGCCGTGGACGGTGGTCACCGTGTAGTCATCCGTGACATCTTCGCCGGAGCGCGTCACCTGGTAAGAGGCGACCGTGTTGGTCGTGCTACCCACGCAGGTCTGCTCGCCGGAGAGCGTCACCGTCAGCACATCGCCCTCGACCAGGCCTTCGGAGGTGTAGCTTCCGGTCAGCGGAGTGCCATCATACACCTTGGTAGGATTGGTGGCCGTAATGGTGAGCTGTCGCGCAGTGATGCTAAGGGTGATGTTGAAGGTCGGTGCGTAGCTGGCGAGGGTCTTCGTCAGTTCGCCGGAGGAGTGCTTGATGGAGAAACCGCTCTTGACGGAGGCTTTCTCCACCATCATGCGGAACATGTTGCCTTCGGAGATCGGATATTGACCCACCTCGAAGTCGTTGGTGGTAATAGTACCGCCGACGAGCTGGTCGGTGGAGGCGAGACCGTTCACGATCAGTTGGTCGTAGGAGACCGTCAGCGGGGTGCCGTCGTAAGGTTTCGTGGCGTTCGCGGGCGCGATGGTGAAGGTAATCGGGCGTTTGGAAATGACCAAATTGCCGGACTGCTGGTTCACCGTGAACTGGCTCGTGACATTGTTGCCGTACGCGTCAGTCACCACGGCGGTGCCGGAAATGGCGTTCGGGTAGGTTCCTGCGAAGGTCTCTGTCACGGAGGCGCTGAGGCCCGTCACAGTGTAGGTGTTGCCCTCCACGGTGAAGGTGTGGGTCACAAACTCGTTGAGGGTGTGCGGCAGACCGTCGTAGGTGACGGGGCTGTCGGTGTTGGAGTTGGAGGTCATCGTCACCTGGTACTTTTCGGTGCGGTCGGTCACGGTAAGGGTGCCGAATGCGGTGGTGATGGAGTAGTTCGCAGCGAGGGTACCATCATTGAGAGTGTAGGTGAAGGTGTTCTGGCTGCTGCCGGGCAGGAGTTGCTGTCCGGTGAAGGAGTAAGTCGCGCCCTCGCCGTTGGCCCAACCAGGATCGGAGACAGTCACGTTGTGGTTGGTGAGGTAGCTGCCGTTATACTCTCTGATGGCATCAACAGAAGTCAACGTCACGTCGCGTTTTGTGATGCTGAACGTACCGGGCTGAACCGTCACCGTGTAGTTCGGGTTCGACGCAGCTGCAGCCGTCACCGTGATGGCATACTCGCCCACGTTCTGACCCTCAGCGCGGCTCAGACTGTACACCGGGGCGACACCGCTTGTCGGAACGCCCGTCACCGTGGCCGTCAAAGCGGGATCGGTGGTCGCGTCGTTGTCATAGACCTTCGTCTTGTTGTCGGCCGCGATCGTGATGGCTTTCGGCGTGATGCTGAACGTGCCGGGCTGAACCGTCACCGTGTAGTTCGGGTTCGAGGCAGTTTCCGCCGTCACCGTGATCGCGTACTCGCCCACGTCCTGACCCTCAGCGCGGCTCAGGCTGTACACCGGGGCGACACCGCTTGTCGGAACGCCCGTCACCGTGGCCGTCAAAGCGGGATCGGTGGAAGGATTGTTGTCATAGACCTTCGTCTTGTCGTCGGCCTTGATCGTGATGGCCGCTTTCTCGATCTCAATGTAGCCGTCCGCCGCGATGGCGAAGGACACGGTGAAGTTGCTGTTGTGGTTCTCGAACTTGGCTGGGGTGAGGCCCATGTCGGTCGTGCCGACGTCGGTGCGTTTCGCGCTGGCCGTCTCCCCGCTCTTCAGGCCGAAGTCGGGCGTGTCGCCGCTCACCTTGTAGAGCGCGCTGGTGGCCGTGGCGGTGTAACCCGTCACCTCATGCTCGGCGGCGTCATAGGTCTTGGTGTCGTTGTTGCCGGTGATGTTCACCGTCACCGCCAGCGGGTCCACCACCACCTTCACCTTCTCCGACACATCGGCGCAGCCTTCCGTGCTGGCGGCCGTCACCGTCACCTCGTAGGTGCCGGCGGCCGGGGGGGTGCCGGTGCCGCGCAGAGTCAGCACACCGTCCTCGGTGGCCGTGGTCATCCATGCGGGCTGGCTGGTCAGGGAAACCGTGGCGTTCGCGTATTCGATGTGCACGTCTTCCATGCTCGCGCCGTAGGTAATGGTCTGAGTGGCTTTGTCGATGGTGAGCGTGGGCTGAGGTTTCACCGTGATGGTGCCCGTGATCGAATCCTTGCTGCAGCCGTAGGTGTCGGAGGCCGTCACCGTGTAGCGGCCGCCCGCCGTGGGCGTGCCCGAAAGGGTGTAGGGTGCCGTCTCGCTGGCCGAGAGTCCAGCAGGCAAGTTCTTGAAGGCGATCGTGCCGCCGGTGGCGAACTTCACATTCGTGATGGCCGTGCCCGCGCACACGCTCTGCGTGGTGTCGCCCGTGATAGCGATGGTCACGTTCTGTACCGGGTTGACGGTGATCTTGCCCGTCAGCGTCTTCGTGTTGCCTTCGCAGAGGTCGCCGTTCCCGTCCGTCTGGTCGGAGACCGCCGTGATGGTATAGTTGTAGGTATGGGGCAGCGTCTCCGTGAGATTTGCAGGCGTACCGGAGATGGTCGCCACGCCGTCAGCAGCGGACATGTTCACGCCGTTAGGGAGTCCGGTCACGGAGACCGTGGCATTGTCGTAGTTCAGCGTCACCTCCTTGATGGCGTTGTCGAGACAGACCTTCTGGTCGCCCACAGTTGCCTCGTTCTCCATTGAGAGCGAGGGGTTGGGGCGGACGGTGATGGTGAATTCGCACTTTTGCACTACAGCGCCAGGACAATTGTTGGTTGCTGTGTATGTGATCGTGTGTTCATTGGCATCAAAAGTGGTGGTATTGGTAGAGGGTGACCGTTTGACATAGCGACCATATTGGGCTGTTGGAATGTTCGCCTCAGTGTTCAGCGTAGGTGCAGTGAAGTGAGTGCCGGCGACAAACGTCGCAATGTTAGAACCAGGGTCAGGGCATAGCACCGTGTCGTTAGGGCAGTTCTTCCACCGCAGTTCTGCGGGCGAGAAAAGCGACACCGTGGTATTGGCAGAGCAGCCGTTCGCGTCCTGCACGTTCACGGTGTAGGTGCCCGAGACCGTCTCCCAGGCCGGGTGGGCCGGGTCGGCGTAGCCGGGTTCCGTATTCTCGGGGAGGCGCAGGCCTGTGAACTTGCCCGTGGTGTTCGTGCCGTCTATGCCCGCCACCGAGTAGGTGTAGGGCTCCGTGCCGCCGGAGGCCGCCACCTTTAATTCGCCGTCCGCGCCGCCGAAGCAGGTCACGTTACGGTGCGCGCTCGCGGTCTCGGCGAGCGTGAGCTTGATGACGCGCACGTTCGCGGACTGGGATGCGGAACATACATTATCATTATATGTAATCGTATAGGGTATCGTGGATGTTCCGGTTACGCTCGGCACGCTGAAGTTGGCGGTGGCCGTCTGCGTGGCGGCTGCCGTGGTGGTGCCGGTCTGCGTAGTTCCGTTGAAGCTCCAGGTGAGGTGGTTGCCAGCCGTGGCGTTGGTTACCGTGGCGGTAAGGGCCAGCGGCGTGGTCTGCTCGGCGCACACCTTGGCGGCCTGAGCCTGGATGTTGACGGCGGGGCGGACGGTGACCGTGAAGGTCCGCGGATCGCCAGTGAGCGTGTTGCCCAAGACCGAGTAGCTCGGGGTCACCGTGAAGGTCACCACCTGCACCGTGCCGGTGGTGTTGACGAGCGTGCCCGTGAGCTTGTTTGTGCCCGTGACCGTGCCATTTGCCTCTATGCCGGTGACCTCCGTGGTTTTGTTGCGCGACCAGCTGTAGGACATGTTGGTCGGGTAGTATGACGGCGCGGTGAAGGCAACCTGCAGGTTGGAGTCGCTGCAGAGGGTTTGGTCCGCCACGGGGTTCATCTCCACCTTGCCGGGCTTCACCGTGATGGTGAAGGGCTTGGAGGGTCCCGTGCAGGTGGTGCCGCCCTGCGTGTAGCTCGGAGTGACGGTGACGGTGGCCACCAGATCTGTGACACCTTCGTTTTGAGCCGTGAAACTTAATGAATTGGTTGTTCCGTTAGCCGCTAAACCTATGCTCGTATTGTCGTTGGTCCAGCTGAAGCTCACGCCATCGGGACTGCCCGAGAAGGAGACGGACACAGGGTCGCCTGCGTTCACCTCTATATCGTCGACGGCGTTCATCTTCACGGCGGGGAGGACGGTGAAACTAACTTCGCCAGCATTAGTAGCAGTCCACGAAGGACAAGACACTTGTGAAGATACCAAACCTTGCAAATATGATTGAAAATTATCTATAACTGTGAGTTTTGCTGTATGATCCCCCGCTGGAAGATTGTTCTTGGTAAAACTGGCAGACTCGCTGGCTGCCACTGAGCTGTTGTCGAGTGTCCATCTATAAGACAAAGATCCAATCTCACTCGATGCGGAACCACTAAACGTTACCGTACCTCCATGACAAACAGGATCTGGATTCGCAAGAGGAGTCACGGTGAGTTTGGTTGTATCAATATAAAACCAAATACGTACTATACCTGACGCACCTTTTCCACCTCTTGCCGATTGAGAAGTAATACGAGCACCGCTACCTCCTGCTCCATATTCAGTACCAGAAGCATCGGTACCATGATGCCAACCGTCTGCGCTTCCCAAACCGCTGGCTCCAGTTCCACCCTTTAACCATGCACCTCCTATCGGATTGCCCGTTGCCCCACCACCGCCAGCACCTCCTTCCGGAGCTACGGCTGTATAACCCGTGTGCTTTCGTTGAAAGGGCCAAATGCCTGTCGTGTACTGGTATGTTTGATAGGTGCCACTTCCTCCTGGATATCCATCATGATTTCCTCCAGCTGCACCGCCACCGGCGCCACTACCTGTTCTATCATCTGCCCCTTTATTTCCATCATCATGTTGAAAACCAGCACCGCCGTCTCCGCCACTATACTTGTAAGCACCAACTCCGCCGGTCGTTGAACCTCCTTCCCCTCCTGAATGAGTGTTACTTCCGATGCCACCATTCCAATCTCCAGCCTTACCGCCTAAAGCTTTACAAATCGCGGTACCATTCATTTCCACCTTTGAATCTCCACCATTTTTTTCAGAATCACTCGTTCCAGAATCTTCGAATTTTCCTCCATGTCCCACCGTAATAACCAACTGCGTCCCAGCTGTAACCTGGTCAATATTTCTTCTCGAATAAGCACCACCACCACCACCACCAGTGTATTTTGTTAACTGGTTACCCAAGTATCCCCCTCCCCCACCTGCGCCGCCGCCACCAATGGCCTCTATAGTCACCTTAGTGCAATTTTGGGGTACCACAAACGTACCATCACTCATATAGTCCTGATGACACCAAACTTGTCCCCAAGCCGTCCCCAAACTCAGAACCATAGCGAACGCTATGAGAATTGAGAATTGGAAATTGAAAATTGAAAATTTTGCATTCTCCATTTTCAATTTTGCATTTTCAATTTCCAATTCCGCCCGCTTCTTTCTCTCTGTCTCTTGCATCTTGTCTGTCAATGTAAATGTCTTGCTCATTATTGTTACTTTTTTTTACCTTCGTTTGTTTGTTTTTGTCGGGGCCGGGGGATCGCTGCGCGCTCCTCGTTTGCCGCATTTGCCGCATTCGGAACACCCAGGGGCGTTCGGTCCCAGGGCTCGCTGCGCTCACCCTGGGCTGACATTGGTCGGGCTTTCAGCCATTTTTGGAGGGGGTTGGGGGCGCAATGCGCTGTGGGCCAGCCTCCACCATTATACGAAAAAAACGCGGCAAAGATACATTTTTTTTGTATCTTTTGCTATTTTGGGGTTAGGGGGGGTAGGGAGTTTAGGAGGTTTAGGGAGTTTAGGAGGTTTAGGAGGTTTAGGAGGTTTAGGGAGTTTAGGGAGTTTAGGGAGTTTAGGAGGTTTAGGAGATTAGGAGATTAGGAGATTAGGAGATTAGGAGATTAGGAGATTA
>JAFXPL010000111.1 GCA_017527945.1 Bacteroidales bacterium
ACAAAATGGACCATAGCCTCTATACTAACAAAGGTGACACCGATGAACCTTTCTACTCCTGGTTCAACCTGAATATTCCGGAGGCGCAGTGCAAAAAGATTGCGGAAGCCACCAACGGCAAAGTAGCCCCTCTCTCGAAAAATCTCGCCGCCATCAGCTACGATGACCGATACGATGCGCAAGTACTTTCTATGAGCGACAACTGCTATGACGGATTTTCCTACACATTTGTAAAAAAGCAATAACATGAAAAAGATTATTTTTATCATGACTTTGGCCCTCATGCTGGCCGCCTGCGATCCCGGGTTCAACGAAGACATGGTCATCCGCAATGCATCGTCACACACCGTGACGGTCGTTCCAGCCCCTTACAGTTATTACAACAGCATGTTGGACTCTACCCTCACCTTGACACACGAGACCTACACCATCGCCCCAAACAATGAGGTGGTCATCAAAGTCGGCGGCGGTATCGGAGCTGCCAGTTTTGAATTAGGCGTCAGCGAATTCATGGATTACTACAGCGACAGCGTTACGTTTCGCTTTGTCGGGGAAACCGATCCGCAAATCGTCTATTACAGAAGCGACACCACGGGCATCAGTCCGTTCAATTTCAACTCCATGAATTATCAATACGAGGAAGACGTCAATAACGGCCTCATATTCCACGGTCACCGTTCCTACGGCAAGCTCACGTTCATCATCACCGATGAGCACTATGAGGAGGCAACCTTGTATTGATTCTGCCCGCACTGCCGGTGCGGGCGACCCCAACGTAATATTAAACATCAGAATTCCTTGTAAACCAGGTTTATGCACAAAAAACATATAATCAACTGAATAAAACAACAGAAATATGAAAAACATCATCAAAATTTCTATAATTGCCACGTTGGCAGTATTTGCCACGGCTTGCAACAAACCCGAAAAACAAGCGCTCACCGGCACGTGGCAGTGGACCCGCACCTACGGCGGCATTGCAGGCGTCAACTATACCCCTGAAAGCGAAGGCTTTGAGGCCGAAATCGTATTCAAAGGCGGAAAGTTCACTTTCTACAAGGATGGAAATAAGGTGACTTCTGCAAGTTATCGCATAGAAAAATGTAATCCCCCTTACCCGACCGAAATGCCAACAATCGGGACGGAATTATTCTACATCTTACATGTTCCAGCTGACCGTGAGAAAATTGCGGAAGCCACAGACAGTAAAATAAACCTCGCCCCGACAAACTTCGCTTACCTTTATTCTGTTTCTCCCGATTTCTGGGAACTCACGCTTAATGATTATAATGTTAATGACGGTTTTCAAACCTCTTTCAAGAAAAAGTAATCAGACCCACAATGAATAAGAACAGTTCGGAACTGGATCGTATTGTTGCGCAGGGCATCTCCAGCGCGGAGCATGCCCCGCAGCACCCAATGTCCGAGGCGCAGATTGCGGCGGCAGCCGCATCAACGTCGGGGGCAGGCGTGTGGTTGCTGGCGCACGCACGGGAGATCCTGCTGTGCGCCGTCTCCCTCGCGATCGGCGTCGGAGGGACCCTGCTAGTCATGCACCTCTTAGGCAGCCGCAACACAGTTCCGACCGAAACCGCCGCGGCGATTGCAACCGACACAACCCGAACGACCGACACGGCGATGGCAGCGGAGGACACGGCCGCATCACCGATGGAGATATCCGCGCCAGACGCAAAGACGATCGAACGCGCGTCTCGACAGACCGACCGGCGCGTTGCACCATCCGGAAATCACACTTCCAACGTCTCCAGCCCTGTTTCCCACGCCTCGCGTCGAACCTCACGCATCCCACGTCCCACATCGCCAGAACCGGTCATCGTCAAAAAGACCGTCGTCCAACGAGATACGGTGGTACTCAACGAGACTGTCATCCTAAAAGACACCGTGTATGTACCGTAGGCTCCTTTTCGCGGTTGTTTTGATGTCGGCAGTCAGCCTTTTCGCGCAAAACCCCGACACGCTCTACATCTATGAGACGGTGGTGGAGTACGACACGCTGTTCACCCGCGACACCACCTGGGTACACGACACGCTCTACCTACGTCAAAAGCCACAGCAAAAGGATGCCCGCCAAGTGGCCGACTCCACAGCACGGGCAAACTTCGAAAAGCTGGCCGTCCCGGACACCGCAGACACAAGGGGGAAACGGCAGCGGCAGCCGCGCGAAAGGCGGGTGCGCGAGCCGATGCCCTACCCCCGACACGAATTCAAGCTGGGAATGGGCGACCCGACCGGCATCGCGTTGTTCGACCGCTACTTCGTGTTCGTGCTGCCCGACGGCTTTGACCTGGGCGACGGCCTGCTCAGCCCGTGGTTCCACACCACGCCGCTGTTCGCAGCCGCCTACCACTTCCGCGCCACCAAATGGCTTTGGATCGGCCTCCATGCGCAATACGTCCACTACGAAGACCTTGAAATCAAGGATATTAACCAGACCGTGCCGGGCATCTGCGACCGTCGATACCATGCCTTCAGCATATTGCCTGAAATACGGTTCTCCTGGTTCAACCGCCCGCACGTCACGCTCTATTCCGAATTGTCGGTCGGGCTGACCAGATTCACCGGCACGGTGACGAACTACGACCTCTCCTACGATGACAACAACACGCCCTATTTCGACATGGGCGGAGACAACAGCCGTCCGCGCCCGGTGTATCCCTCGCTGCATCTGACACTGTTCGGCATCCGCGCGGGAGGGGAACACTGGTTCGGGAGCTTCGAACTCGGCGCCGGATTCAAAGGGTTCGGCACACTGGCCGTGGGATACGAATTTTAATTTAGAATTAAGAAACATCATAAATTATAGAGCATGAGAAAGTTGATTGTTTTAATAATGACATCAGTCTGTGCGTTAATGATTTCGTGCAGCCCTGCAAATAGAACCTTCTACCCCGAAGTGATGTTCTACATCGACGGGGAAGAAATCACGGATAACAGCGTGGAAGTGGCGTTAAACAGCTATTGCGAAATCCAAATCAAAACGGCCGCACCGGATGCCAGTTCCCCAAACGGGGTGCGTTACTACTGGCAATATGCCACGGGATATCCCGTGGAACTGACCAACGGTTCCGACAATCTTGCCTTGAACGGCACCACTTTCGGCGATTACCTGCCGGAATACGACGCTTCCGGGATGATTCAGTACGCCACCTTCCGGATGCAATTCAGCGACACAGCCTACCACTCCGGCGACGAATGCTACCTGAGGGTGTATGTGCAAAACTACGAAAAAGCGTTAAAAGTGGTGGTACAATAATTCTGACATACCTTACGTTGCATGATATTTAGTGTTTACAAAAAATAAGATTATGAAAAAGAGCATATTACTGTTATTGTTAAGCGTCCCGTTCGGGTTGGGACTGTTTGCGCAGGAAGCGGCCCCCGACTGGCGGCAAACGTTCAAACGGCACGAGTTTTCGCTCGCCATCGGCGATCCGGTGATGGCCAACAGCGTCCGCTCCGTGCATTTTTCAAACAACACCTCAACCTCATGGTTGGAGATCCCCACCTACACCAACGTCAAAACCACGCTGCCTATCACGCTGGGCTACCGCTTCCGCCTGCTGAAATGGCTATGGCTCGGCGGTGACATCTCCTACTGCGGATTTTTCGGCACCTCGCGCAACATCTACACGGAGGAGCTGGTCTATGGATACCGGGAGAACACCGTGAGCATTATGCCTGCCATCCGATTCTCCTACTTCAACCGCGAACACGTCACCCTCTACAGCGGCTTCGCGTCGGGACTGAAGTTCGGATTCTCGAAAGCCTACAACGAAAGGCGCAGCTATGTCCGGCTACCCTTCCAGCTTACGCTGTTCGGTGTCTCCGCCGGCAGCCAAAGCTGGTTCGGATTCGCCGAAATAGGTGTCGGCACTGAGGGATTTGCCAAGGCCGGCTTCGGGTACCGGTTTTAGTGAATTGTGATTAGTGATTAGAACTTTGAGCTTTGAGCTTTGAACTTTGAGCTTTAAAAACAAGGACAATTATTTGATTTTCAACATAAAATATCGATTATGAAAAAGACATCCATAATATTGAGCATCGCTTTTCTTTCGGCAGCCCTTTTGAACAGTTGCAAGGTGGAAGACAATTCCGTAAAGCAGCTGAACCAAAACGGCATGGTAGTCACCAGTTATTGGCAGACCGCCACGCAACGAATACTGTTAAACATGCCGAACATGGCGTTCCACTTCAACGCTTGGCTGTCCGCATCGGAGGAAGAGCGTCCAGGAATAGAAGACCAATATTTCAATTACAGCAAAATACGCCAAATATCCGATAACGAGTGGGCAATTCTCCTCAACGGCAGGACCCTCTGCCACATCAACACCGGCGGAAAGCTGCTGTCGGATCCGGGTGCGGCATGGAATGTGCTGGATTACGAGCAGGCAGTGCCGATGCCGCTGCAGGACATGCTCCCCTTTGGGAAGGACTCTGTGAGGATAACCCTCCGCCACACCGAAAACAAATGGACTGCGGAAACGTATGGCCAAGAGGGCATGAGTTCCTGTGACGACTATATCCCGTTCTACCGTTTCACCATCACGCCCGAGTCGGGAGTGGTCCCCACCGACTTGAACGAATGCCGTTGTATTGTTGATGGGGAAGGACGCTATGCTATTCGGACATACCAATATGCGGACAATGCCGATACGCCGGTGGAGATTCACAATTACTTCACCTTCAGCTTGACCGAAGCAACCACGGAGAATTTTTTCCATTGGAAGAACGGCCTTTTGACCATACGTCTCAGTGCAGACATGAATGCGTACGAAGCCGGTGCCACTAACCGCCTGCAATACGATAGCATTCTGATTCAGGACAGGCTTTCGGTCCGTAGCGGGGAGCAGTATGCCGAAATCACCATGCACGATGTGACGGAAACCTGGCCCATCGGACGGTTGAGGGAGGACCACTTTGAATGCGGGAACTTCTTCGCCGCGTTGCTGGGGCTCTTCTTCTGAAGAAAGGCGATTTGCAAGGCGACTAACACCCCTCCACGGCGGCTATCACCGCCTCAGTGCGCTTGTGCACCTCTTCCGTGCCGAGGATGTTGATCATCGTGAAGAGCTCAGGACCGCGTGCACAACCTACGATGCCGATTCTCAGACTGTTGAGTACGGCACCCATATTCCACTCGTTGGCTTTGATATGCTCCATCACACGGTCGTGGGCGGCTTGCATGTCGAAAAACTCGTCCTGGCGCAGCAGCTGGTCGATGACCCGCAGCTTCTCGCCCGTGCCCTCCTTCCAGCGCTTCTTCAGATCCTGTGCGCTGTACTCGGTCGGGGCTTCGAAAAAGAAACCGGCCTGATCCCAGAACTCGCTCGGGAACGTAAGCCGTTCCTTCATCAAGTCGATGACTTTCAGCAGGTAATCCTCCTGATAGCGGACTCCCTTCTCATCTAAAATCTTGGCGAACGTCGGCAGCAGTTCCTGCGCGGACTTGAGTTGGATGTACTCGTGGTTGAACCATTTGGCCTTGTCCAACGAGAATTTCGCGCCCGACTTGCTGATCTTGTCCAGCGAGAAATGTTCCACCAGCTCGTCCAAGCTGAAAATTTCCTGCTCGGTACCGGGATTCCATCCCAGCAACGCCAACATATTCACCACAGCCTCAGGAAGATAGCCTGTTTCACGATAGCCTGAGGAAACTTCGCCGCTCTTGGGGTCGTGCCACTCCAACGGGAATACGGGGAAGCCCAGACGGTCGCCGTCACGTTTGCTGAGCTTGCCGTTGCCGTCGGGCTTGAGCAGCAGCGGCAGGTGCGCGAACTGCGGGGCCTCCCAACCGAAAGCCTTGTAGAGCATCACATGCAGCGGGGCCGACGGCAGCCACTCCTCACCGCGAATCACATGCGTAATCTGCATCAGATGGTCATCAACAATGTTGGCCAAATGGTAGGTCGGCATTCCGTCAGATTTATACAACACCTTGTCGTCCAAAAGGTTGGAGTTAATCACCACTTCACCGCGAATCAGGTCGTGAACATGGATTTCCGTGTTTTCGGGATATTTGAAACGCACCACGAACGGTGCGCCCGAAGCGATGCGCTCAGCCGTCTCTTCCGCGCTCAATGTCAACGAGTTAACCATCGACATGCGCGTAGTGGCATCATACTGGAACGTCTTCTTCTGGCTTTCGGCCTCCTTGCGTTTGGCATCGAGGGCTTCCGGTGTGTCGAAGGCGTAGTAGGCCCAACCGTCGTTCACCAGCTGCTCGGCGTAGGGCTTGTAGAGGGCTTTGCGCTCCGACTGCTTGTAGGGTCCGAAGTCGCCGCCGATACCGACACCCTCGTCGAATTTCAGGCCCAACCACTGGAATGCTTCAACGATATACTCCTCAGCACCCGGCACAAAACGGGTCTGGTCGGTGTCCTCAATACGCAACAGGAAAGAGCCGCCGTGTTTCTTGGCGAACAGGTAGTTATACAATGCGGTGCGCACGCCTCCGATGTGGAGCGGTCCGGTGGGACTCGGCGCGAATCTTACTCTCGGTTTCATATTATTCATATAAGTCATACTATCAAAAAGGGCGCAAAGATAGACAATTTTCAAAGAAGAGCGCATCGGAATATTTTTTTTCTTCGGAATCCCCTCATTTTTGCTAATTTTGCCGCCGGAAGCCGGGAGGCTCTTGAAACCGCCATCGTTTATAATAACCAAGCATATCAGTAAATATGAAAAAGTCTGACATCATCGTTATCGCAGCCGTCATCGCATGTCTGCTGCCCTTCTTCCTTTTCGACAGCGTATATGAAGCATATTGTGCTGCAAACCAACGTTTTCCGTTATGGATGGCATTCCTGAAGTTCGGCATTTTGGCCACATTCGGGGAGATGCTCGGCAGCCGCGTCAAAACGGGGAAATACTATCACAAAGGCTTCGGCCTCGCCCCGAAATTCGTGGTATGGGGTCTTCTGGGTATGTGGATAGCCCTGGCCATGAACGTGTTCCGGCTCGGCGTGCCGGCCTTCCTGGAACGCTACACCGCCTTTTCCGGCATCTCTGCCGCCATGTCCGAGCCGATGTCGTGGATGAAACTGCTCGGCGCCTTCTGCGTCAGCGCGATGATGAACACCGCCTTCGCGCCCGTCTTCATGACCGTCCACAAAATCTCCGACATGCACATTGCCGAGCACGGCGGCGCCTTCTCGGCCCTCTTCAAGCCCGTGGCCGTAAAACGGCACATCTGCGAGATGGACTGGGGCGTGCAGTGGGGCTTCGTCTTCAAGAAGACCATCCCGCTGTTCTGGATTCCCGCCCACACGCTCACCTTCTGCCTGCCACAAGACCTACAGGTCCTCTTCGCCGCCTTCTGCAGCGTCATCCTCGGTCTTTTCCTTTCCATAGCAGCCAAAAGAGGTTGATATTCAAGCAATTGCCTAATTATTAGCCAAACTGATTATTTCCGGCAAAGCCGGCCGCTGATTTATGGCATTATTTTTGTACTTTTGCGCTTCAAAATAAATAAAGAAAAAAATGGGATACTGGATTATCTTTATCGCTTTGATGGTCGTGAGCTTCATCGTGCAGCGAACCCTGACCTCACGTATTGAAAAATATTCGAAAACCCCGCTCAGCAGCGGGCTCTCCGGCAAGGAAGTAGCCGAGAAAATGCTGAGAGACAACGGGATATACGATGTGCAGGTCACCTGCACCAACGGTTACCTCACCGACCATTACAACCCTGCCACGAAAACGGTGAACCTGAGCCAAGGCGTCTATCAGGGCCGCAACATCGCCTCCGCCGCCGTCGCCGCACACGAGTGCGGGCACGCCGTGCAGCACGCCACCGCCTACCAGTGGCTCACCATGCGCTCCAAACTGGTGCCCGCCGTACAGTTCGGCTCCCAGTTCTCGCAATGGATCCTGCTGGCCGGCATCGTGCTGATGAGCATGCAGCTGCTCAACGTCGGCCGCTGGGTGCTGCTCGTCGGCATCGCCTTCTTCGCCCTCACCACCCTCTTCTCCGTCATCACCCTGCCGGTAGAGTACAACGCCTCCGAACGCGCCGTGGAATGGCTCGACACGCACGCCATCACCACCGGCAACGAAACCTCCATGGCCAAGGATGCCCTCAAGTGGGCCGCCCGCACCTACCTCATCGCCGCCATCTCCTCGTTGGCAACATTGCTGTATTACGTCATGATTTTCTTGGGAGGCAGACGGGATTAAGAATTAAGAATTAAAAATTAAGAATTAAGGGTTAAAATGATAAAGAAGACATTCGTATATTTGGTGATTTGTGCGCTTGCGGTGCAAATGTCGGCGCAGGTGCAGGTTTATCCGTTGGGCAATCTGCCCGAGAAGGTGAAATATACCGGATCCGTCACGTACGCGCTTCCGACCACCACGCTGAAGGTGACGGTCTCCGTCTCCAAAGTGCGGGAGGTGCGGGGCTATTTCGCGGACTATGCCGAAAGCCTGCTCGGCCTGACCAACATCATCAAGCAGAACCAGACCCGCTATGCGCTGAACTCGGTGAAGGTGGAGCCCCTGCGGACGCCCGACCTGACGAACGTCTATCGCGCCTACACAACCAACGCGGCGGTTGCGGATGCCTGGGAGGCCGGACGGAAATCTTCCACAGTGTTCCTTCCCGACACCGGCTTGATCGTTTACCAAACCCATACCGCCTCGCTGCCTGAATTTTTCAAGAACTATGCAGACATCTCCTACACGCAACAATCGGAGGCGTTCGTCGATACGAAAATCATTGACGGCGTGGTGACCCAGGTACCCGCCAGCCACACGAAGACCGTCTCCAAGAGCTTCGATAGCAAGGCGCGAGAGGCCGCCGACGCCATCATGAAGAGCCGCAAGGACCAATACGCGCTGGCCGCCGGGGAACAGGAGACCCCCTACAGCGGCGAAGCCCTCCAAACCATGCTCGCGGAATTGAAAAACTGGGAAAGCAACTACATGAGCCTCTTCACTGGCGTAACCGTCGCGGACACCATTGAGTACGTGCTGTATCTGACCCCCTCTGACAATCTGAATGAACCGATGACCGCTTTCTACTTAAGCCCGGAAAAGGGCTTTGATACGGAAAAAGGCGCGGCGGCAAACGCCTACCAGCTTTCCTTCAAACGCATGTACCAGCACCCTATCGAGAAAGTGTCATTGCAATACCCGACATCTTCCTACCTCACCCGCACGGAAATGCCGGTCCGGATCTCCCTCAACCAAAACGGCCGCAGCCTCCACGACTTCGGCATCATCAACATGTATCAAGCGGGCGCCACCGTCTTTTCCTCCGCCAAACAGCCTGTCGATATGAATTCCATCGGTTTTGTGTTCGAATAACCCCGCCAACCCATTGTCTTGACCTATGAACAGGAATATCCTTATCCTCCTTGTCACCGCGCTGTTGCTCGCCGGCTGCCAGAACATGCAGCAAAAAAAACTGAACCGCCAAATGAAGAAGATGGCGAAAATCTATCTGCAACAGGAAGAAATCAAAGATTATAAAGATCTTACGATCACCAGCGTGGACACGCTGACCGAATTCAGCTACGCAAAGCTGAACTCCGAGCTTTTGGGCAATATGGCGGACGCATACGAGCAGATGTACTGGGACGAAGAGGACAGTGCCAAGCGCGAAGTGATCGGACTCTCCTTCCGGGAAACCAAGCGCACGCAACGCGACATGGACGACCTGATTGACAACGGCGACCTTCTCACGCAGGGTGTCTTGCTGTTCATGGTGACGGGGAATTACAAGAAAGATAATGAAAATCAGGAATTTATGTTCCTCGTAAATCCAGATAAGAAGTCGCTGCACTATCTGGATCCCTTCGGGAACAACCTCTTGTACCAAGACGAGGAGTGATGTTTCCGTGGGGTGACAACCGCCGTTTCAATGCCTATAGCCGGCATTGCAGGGAGAACTATGGCGGCAGAATCCAGAAATTGCCGGTGGATGCCGGTTTTTCCTGCCCGAACCGGGCGAGCCGGACGCTCGGCGGATGCACCTACTGCGCCAACGAGGCTTTTACGCCGGCCTACGTGTCGGCGAACGACGATGTGGCCGCACAGTTGGAGAACGGCAAACACTTCTTCCAAAAGCGGTATCCAGCCAACAACGGTTATTTTGCTTATTTCCAATCTTTTACAAACACCAATGCTTCAGTTGACATTCTTCGCAAAAAGTTTGAAGAAGCCTTGCAAGTGTCTGATATAAAAGGGCTTGTTATATCCACCCGCCCCGATTGCTTGCCCGATGCTGTGCTCGACTATCTTTCGGAACTGAATGCCCGTACACATTTGACGGTGGAATTAGGAGTGGAAAGCCTTCACGACGAGACACTTGCGCACATCCGGCGAGGGCACGACACGGCATGCACACGACAAGCCTTCCGGCAGTTGCGGGAGCGTGAAATACCTGTTTGCGCACACCTGATTCTCGGCCTGCCGAACGAAACGCCATCCATTTGGTTGAACGACATTCAGAAAATCAATCAGTTAGGGCCTCAATTCATCAAGTTCCATCAGTTGCAAATCTTCAAAAAAACGGCTATGGAAACGGAATTTGAAGCCTTTCCCGAGCGTTTTCACACATTCACGGCCATTGAATACGCCCGTTTTATGGCTGATTGCCTGGAACGATTGTTGCCGGAGATTGTGGTGGAACGATTTTCCGCAGAAGCCCCGCCCCGTTACTTAGCGGTCTCGCGCTGGCAGCTGCACCGCCATGACGCCTTAGTGCGCGACATTGAGACGGAACTGGCAAGCCGCAACAGCTGGCAAGGGAAAAACGCGGCACAATAGTCTAAAACAAAAAAGCATCCCGTTCAGGATGCTTTTACTGTTTGTGGGACGTACTGGACTCGAACCAGTGACCTCTGCCGTGTGAAGGCAGCGCTCTGAACCGACTGGGCTAACGTCCCTCATTTGCGGCTGCAAAAATACACTTTTTTCTTATACCTGCGCCTTGTTTGGAAAAAAATATTTTTCGGCCGCGCAAGAATTTGTGTTTCAATGATTTCAAGTTTCAGATTTCAGGATTCAAGTTTCAGGATTCGGGATCTGTCCCAAACATTTCATCGTTGAAGTTCAGCAGATAGACCTGTTCCGTGCCGCGCGTGACGGCGGTGTACATCCAACGGAGATACTCCTTGTCGGTGCTGTTGTCGGGCAGATAGCCCTGGTCGATGAGCACATGCTTCCACTGGCCGCCCTGGGTCTTATGGCAGGTCAGCGCGTAGGCGAACTTCACCTGCACGGCGTTCAGGAAGGGGTCTTCCTTCACCTTCATGAACCGCGCCCGAGGGTTGACAATATCCATATAGTCCTCAGCCACTGCATAGTAGAGTTTCTGATTCGCCTCGTGCGAGAGCGACGGTCCATCGCAGTCGAGGCTCTCCAAAATAATCTTCAAGTCCACATACGGATGCTCGGGATAGTCACACAGGCGCACGGTCACGTCCGCGAAATGGAAACCGTAGAGTTCCTCCTGCTTGTGTATGGACATAATCTCCATGATGTCGCCGTTGGCCAAGAAGCCCGCCTCGGAGAGTTCGTCTAACCAATAGTAATTATTCTTCACCGCCATAATGTAATCGCCTGTGGCAATGATATTTTCGCGGAAGAGCACGCGGCTTCGCACGGCATTGTTGAACTGGAAGGCACGCTTGTTGGAGCGCGTCACAATGACGATTTCGTCATGGTCGTGGTCATTGTAGAGGGTGTTGAGCAGCTCCTCCATCTCGCCGCCGCTGATGCGCCGGAAATCCTCGAACGGCCTTCCGCTGAACAACGGCGGAGTGTAGTCGCCAGCGTTGAGTTTGTCGCGCACCCGCGTGGCATTGTAGAGAATGCCCGAATCGAGCGACTGGCGCACCACATCGGTCAGCTTCGCCCCGAAAACTTCCACATTATAGGCACTTCTCAGATAATCGGCATCCAAAGCGGGACTCTCGTCCGCATGCACCGGCGGCAACTGCGCGTCATCGCCCACGAACAGCATCCGGTTGCTGTCGCCGAGAAACACAAACTCCATCAGGTCGTCCAACAAACTATTGCCCGTCAAGTCGTTGACGCTTCCCTGCGCCGAAATCATCGAGGCTTCATCAACGATGAAAAGCGTGTGTGCGTCCTTGTTTTCACGCCGCACAAACCGACGAACCCCCTCCTTGCTATAGACCCGGTATATCCACTTGTGGATGGTGTAGGCCTTGCGTCCGGAATACTGCGAAAGCACCTTGGCGGCCCGGCCCGTGGGCGCGAGCATCACAATGTGCACGCCAATGCCGGACAGCGTCTTCACCAACGCGCTCACCAGACTGGTCTTGCCCGTGCCGGCATACCCCGACAACTGGAAGAGGAAGTTCTCTCCCTTGCCGTAGATGAAATCGGCAAGCCGGCCCATGGCCGACGCCTGGCTGACGGTCGGCTCGAAGCCGAAATTCCGGCGCAGACTCTCTTCGAATGTGCCTCTGCTTCTGTCCATCTTTGGTGAGGGTTAATGGGTTATTCGGTTAATGGATTAGGGATTAGGGGGATGACAGTGGTTTCTGCATTTCGAGGTGCAAAGGTACACTTTCTTCATTCATCGCACGACATTCACCATTAAAAAAAATCGTATCTTCGCGCCTTAAAACCACCCCACCTATGGCAGAAGATTTTGAAGATGAAGAAATGAATGAGGAAATGGATGAAAACGCATCGGAAGTCATTATTCCTCAAGAAGATACAGACATTGAAACTCAAGACGAGTCGGGATTGCACAAAGTGATATTCGCCCAGTCGATGTACCGCGAATGGTATTTGGACTACGCCTCCTACGTCATCCTGGACCGCGCCTTCCCCGACGTCTATGACGGACTGAAGCCCGTGCAGCGCCGCATCCTGCACTCCATGGACGAGCTGGAGGACGGCCGTTTCAACAAGGTGGCCAACATCGTGGGCAACACCATGAAGTACCATCCGCACGGTGACGCTTCCATCGGCGCGGCCTTGGTGCAGCTGGGGCAGAAGCACCTGCTCATCGACACGCAGGGTAACTGGGGAAACATCCTCACCGGCGACGACGCGGCAGCCCCTCGTTACATCGAAGCACGCCTCACCCCGTTCGCCAAGGAGGTGGTCTTCAACCACAAAACCACCGAATGGCAGGTTTCCTACGACGGCCGTAACCGCGAGCCCATCGCGCTGCCCGTCAAGTTCCCGCTGCTGCTCGCCCAAGGCGTGAAGGGCATCGGCGTGGGCATGTCCACCCTCATCCTGCCCCACAACTTCAATGAGCTGATCGACGCCTCCGTACACATCCTCAAGGGCGAGGATTTCGAAATTTACCCTGATTTCCCCACCGGCGGCGCCATCGACGTGAGCCGCTACAACAACGGGGCGCAGGGCGGCAAAATCCGCAACCGCGCCAAAATCAGCATTGTCGATAACAAAACACTGGTAATCAACGAAATACCTTACGGCACCACCACCGAGGACCTCATCTCCGAATCCACCAACTCCATCACCAAAGCCATTGACAACGGCAAACTGAAAATCAAAAAGATAGACGACAATACAGCGGCGCAGGCCGAAATTTACCTCCATCTGCAGCCCGGTGTCTCCCCCGACCAGACCATTGACGCGCTCTATGCCTTCACCGACTGCGAAATCACCTATTCCACCAACGCCTGCGTCATTTGGAACGGCAAGCCCGTCTTCACCAATGTCAAGGACATCCTGCGCATCAACACCGAGAACACCCTCAATCTGCTGCGCAAAGAGCTGGAAATCGAGCTCGACGAGCTGCGCCAGCAATGGCACAAGGTCTCCTTGGAGAAAATCTTCTTCGAAAAGCGTATCTATAAGGAATTGGAGAAGGATGCCGACTCCTGGGACGTGCAGATCGACCGCATCGAGCGCGCCTTCGACCCCTACCGCCCGCTCTTCCGCCAAGAAATCACCCGCGACGACGTGCTCGCGCTCTGCGAGAAGCCCGTGCGCAAAATCTCCAAATTCGACATCAAGGCCGCCATGGACAAGCTCGCCGAAATCGAGCTCAACATGGACGAAGTGCAGAACCATCTCGATCATCTCGTCGATTATGCCATCAACTACTTCTTGCAACTGAAGAAAAAATATGGTGCTGATTACAAGCGTCTTACCGAAATCAAAAGCTTCGACACCATCAGCGCAGTCACCGTGGCAGTAGCCAACCAGAAACTCTACGTCAACAAGAAGGAGGGCTTCATCGGCACCAATCTCAAGAAAGACGACGACGTGGAGTTCGCCTGCCTCTGCTCCGACTTGGACGACATCATCGTCTTCCACGAGAACGGCGAATGCTCCATCAGCAAGGTGGCTGACAAGCATTTCGTGGGCAAGCACATCATCCATGCGGAAGTGTTCCGGCGCGGCGACGAACGGCAGATCTACAACATGATCTACTCCGCCGGCGTGAACGGGCCCGTCTATGCGAAGCGATTCAATGTGGGCGGCGTCACCCGCGACAAGAAATACGACCTCGTGAAGGGTAACAAGAACGCCAAAGTGCTCTATTTTACCTCCAACCCGAACGGCGAGGCCGAGGTAGTGCGCGTGAAGCTCAAACCAAAACCCAAGCTCAAGAAGAAGGAATTCGACTTCGACTTCGGGACTCTTGCGGTAAAGAACCGCGCCGCGTTAGGCAACATCGTCACCCGCTACCCCATCTCCTCCATCACGCTGGCGCAAAAAGGCATCTCCACGCTCAGCGCCATCGACGTCTATTTCGAATCGGCCGTAATGCGCCTCAACACCGACGGCCGAGGTGAGTTAGTCGGCTCCTTCCACGAGGATGACAAGATCATAACCATTTACAAATCGGGAAATTACAGAATCACAGGCTACGAAACCTCTCTCCACTTCGAAGACGACCTCGACATCATCCGCAAGTGGAAACCCTCGATGATTATCACCGCCATTTATCAGCTCAAGAAGGAGAAGAAGTATTTCATCAAACGTTTCCAACCCGATGTGTTGATGAAGAAGGTCGATTTCTATCCCACCGACGGCACCGCCAAACTGGTCGCCTACTCCATCGACTATTTGCCGCAGATCGAAGTGGTCTATCATGCAAAGAAATCCGACACGGAAGACACCACGGAGGTGCTCGCCTGCGCCGAACTGGTGGAATTAGCCACCGCCCGAGCCAAGGGTAAACGACTTAGTTTCAACGACATCAAGTCTGTGAAGTTCATCGATCCGCTGCCATACGACGAACCCGAGGAGGAACCGGAAGAGGAGAGTCTGCCCGACGACGTCGAGCCGGTCACCTCCATGGATGAGGAAATCGCCAAGGAGGTCTTTGACTCCATTTCCGCTGACAGATCGGACATTCCGACCGACAGCGAAGGTGCTGGAACGCAATTGGGGCTGTTTGACGAAGAGTAATGCCAACTCAGGCATTGGCCATTGAAACAACAACCGCGAATCGCGGAATCTGCTGGCAATCTGGCCAGTGGTTGTCCATTTTCGATTTTCAGCTTAACTTACCGTCCGAAATTCGGGATAAGTTCACCCTCCCGTCCTGAACTCGTCCAAATACACTGCAAGGTACACGGACGCACAGAGGATTAGGAAAATCAACGCAAACATAATGACAAAGCTCAATATGGTGTAGAGCGTTGTGCGCCACCAACTGTAGCCGGAAAACTGCTTCAGCGGAATCAGCGTGAGCAGGGAAGTGAACGCAGCTATACGGGGCAGTGCAAGGAAATTCAACACAATTGAGTAGATGGAGTACATGTTGACGGAATATAGCAGCGCGATGAAAAGCTCGGCATAGCGAAGGTCGGGGATGTTGGGACAACGTCGGAAAAACAGGTAAAGGAATCCGGACACAAACATCATCAGCACCAAAGACCAGATATTCGGAAACTTCAGGCTGAACCAAGTCATTTTTCTGGCTATTTCTTGAAAAACCAACGTCACATAGCGTGTGTACTTTCCCTCGTCGCTTTGCGGCTTGCCGGCTTCCTGCTGAGTGGAAGCGGTCTCGTCGTACGTGGCGGTGTCCTCCTGCGGCGGCGTGACCATCTCTTGCGTCACGGTCTCCGTCTTTTCTTCTTCATCCTTTTCGAGATCCTTCCCTTTGATATTGAACCCGTGGGTGACCAAGATGGAGAACGCGGCGAGTAGGAAGAACATCTTGAAGGGCGGGAAGTAGGCCATCTGCATGCCCGAGAGGTAATCGCGGATCATGTAACCGGGACGTAGAATGAGATCGCGGATGGTGCGGAACATGCCGCGATTGCCCAATCCCCAGACATCCATAAAGTTGAGTACACCCGTCTTGAAGGAGAAACGTCCGATGCGCGATGCCTGCCCACAACGCGGACAGTAGTTTCCCCTGAAGTGCGTGCCGCAGGTGGCGCAATCATGTTCCTCGTCCGACATCGGTGCCACTTGATGGGGCTGACGCCTCCAATCCTGGAATTGGCGCACCCGATTGTCCATTCGCGACAGATGCTTGCGGAGACGATGCAGCCGTTCCTTTTTCCGAATCATCCTTTCCCTTTTCATAATACGGCGCAAAAATAGGAAAAAACAAAATAGTGTGAGCGGTATAATGCGGAAAATTTCATTATTTTTGCGGCGGCATTTAAAACCAAGAACGATGAACACCGCGACAAGCCGACACCCTGTCATCCATCTGGATTTGAGCGTGGCCAAGACTGAAACCACAGCGGGAAAAGCATCCATGCCTCGACAAAAGCCAAGCATCCGCACAAAATTAAAGTATCTCTGCGTTTTCCTCATCCTCCTGTTCCTTAGCGCCGCCTGCCGCGAACGCGTCGAACCGCCCACCCCCTACGACATTCCGGTTCCGAAGGGGTTTCCGACGGCGCTAAACATCCCCGCCGACAACCCGATGACGGTGGAAGGGGTGGAACTCGGAGAGCTGCTCTTCCACGACCCGCACCTCTGTGGCTACACCGGCACGGAGCCCGACTTGCTGATGTCGTGCGCCACCTGCCACCGCCGCGAATGCAACTACGATCTCGGCAGTGACAACCCTCGTTTCCCCGACGGGAAGCCGCGCGGCCGCACCACAGGGAAAACCACCATCCACAATGCCATGCCACTGGTCAACCTCGTCTTCAACCACGAGGGTTATTTCTGGAACGGACTGATTTCCAAGGACAACCCGAATCCGAAGCAGCGCACTATCGAGGACATCGTGCTGATGGCCATCACTGCGGACGACGAAATGTGCGGCACAGAGGCAGGTGCCGTGGCCGCCATCAAAGCCGACGGCAAATACCCTCCGCTTTTCAAGAAAGCCTTTGGCACTGAAGAAATCACGATGGAACGCATCCAAAAAGCCATCGCGCAGTACGTGCGCTCGCTCGTTTCCGGCGACACCAAATTCGACCGCTACCTGCGCGGCGAGGAGCAACTCACCGCCCAGGAGCTGCACGGCTATGTTCTCTTCACCACCGAAGAGGGTGCCGACTGTTTCCACTGTCATGGCAGCGGCGGAAGCCCGCTCTTCACCACAAACCTCTTCTATAACAACGGGTTGGATGCACAGCCGACAGATAATCACGACCGCGCCAACGTTACGGGTGACCCGCACGACAAAGGTGCTTACCGCGCCCCGTCGCTGCGGAACGTCACCAAATCTGCGCCCTACATGCACGACGGCCGCTTCAAAACCTTAGACGAAGTGCTGGCCTTTTACAATTCCGAAGTGCAGAATTCCCCGACCATCAGCCCATTAATGCACCACGTCAACGATGGCGGCGTACGCCTTACCCCCAGTGAGATTGCCGATTTGAAGGCGTTTTTGGAAACATTGACGGAAGATTAGAACGGAACCAGAAATTAAAACAACTGCTTTTTGAAAAATATTAAGCAATTTTGTTTTTCTATACAAAATTTATGTACCTTTGCGCCGTTTTTAAACATCTTTTATATGAAAATAGCACGCACATTACTGTTTTTAGGGACATACTTGTTCATCTTCAATTTCACGACATTCGCTTCGCCCGTTGACCGCGCCACTGCACAACAAATTGCTACAAATTTCTGGACCTCAGTCGCCCCAGGATTATCCGCACGATGGGCTGACATCACCCCAAACACAGACTTTCACGAGTTCTACCTTTTCAAAAACACGGAAGGGAAAGGATTTGTCATCATCGCGGCCGACAACTGTGTCCAGCCCGTTTTAGGATACTCCACTACCAACGAAGCCAGAACTCCCCTACCCGACCACATCCTCTTTTTCCTGCAAGAGTACGAACGGGAAATCGCCTTCCACAAAAGCCAACAAACACCCGCTACAGAAACTATCGAGCAACTTTGGAGCTCACTTTTGCAAGGAAACTATGCCGCACTCGCCACCACGTCAGTCGCACCGCTATTAACCACTACCTGGGACCAAAGTCCTTACTACAACAATCTTTGTCCCGACTCAGCCGGCACCCATGCCGTGGCGGGATGCGTGGCCACCTCCGTCGCACAGCTGATGAAATACTGGAACTGGCCGGTCACCGGCAACGGCTCGCACAACTATACGGACGCGACCTTCGGACCGCTGTCTGCCGATTTCGGCTCCACCACCTACGACTGGGCCAATATGCCAAATACACTGAACTTCGGCAGCACCGCCACGCAGGTAAACGCCGTGGCGACCCTGATCTACCACATCGGGGTGGCCGTGGAGATGCAATATGGCATCAACGGCAGCGCCGCCACCCTCAATTCGTACGGGTTTCCGTTCCTGGCCTGCGGCGAGAACGCATTGAAGAACTACTTCCGCTATAAGGGTTCCCTACACGGGGTTTACAAAAGCCAGACATCAGATGCCAACTGGATCTCCACCCTCACCACCGAAATCGACGCTGGCCGGCCGGTGCTGGAACGCGGCGACGGCGATGGCGGCGGGCACGCTTTCGTGTGTGACGGCTACGACAACAATGGAATGTTCCACATCAACTGGGGTTGGAGCGGCTACATGGACGGCTACTTCGCCCACAATGCCCTGAACCCGGGCGCGGGCGGCACCGGCGGCAATAACGGCTACAATTTCAGCAGCAACATCGCCGTCATCGTGGGCATTGAGCCCAACGGCCTGCTCACCTGCTATCCCCATTCGCTCACATTCGAACAAGAAGGCGGAAGCACCTCCTTCCTTATCACGCCGAACAACGCCAACGCATCGAATTGGCTGGCCTCCTGCAATGAACCCTGGCTGACCATCACCCCTACCTCTGGCAACCCGTCAACAGGCTCTGTCACCGTGACGGCCACAGCCGCCCCTAACAACACAGGCGGCATCCGGACAGCGGTCATCACTATCACCCAAGGCACGCAGACCGCATCCATTCAAGTGGTCCAGAATGAATGCGCCGTTTCTGACCAATGCACCGTCACCCTACAGATGAACGACACCTACGGCGACGGCTGGAACGGAGCTTCGCTCTCCGTCAGCTCGGCAAGCGGCTATACGTATGGCACCTTCACTTGCACGGAAGGTTCCACAACCCAAACGTTTGACGTATGTCCATCAGAGCTACTTATAACTTGGAATACAGGATCTTACGATCAAGAATGTGCTTTCATCCTCTATAACGACAGCGGCGACACACTGCTCAACATCGCCAACAATCCATCCGGTATCTACACGATTGCGCAACCCTGCGACACCACGCAGCCGCAAGGTCCATTCACCGTCACCGTGGTCTCTAACAGCAGCGTGATGGGGTCTGCCACCGGCGGCGGCGTGTTTGAGGACGGGACAAGCACCACGTTACAAGCAACGGCCAACAGCGGCTACCGATTCACCGGCTGGAGCGACGGCAATACCCAAAACCCACGCCCCGTCACGGTGACCGCCAACATCCTCTACACCGCCCTGTTCGACAACCTCGGCGACTACGAGCGTCATTACGACAATGGAGAGATGGCCAACAGCATCGGCGCTGGCACCACCGTCTATTGGGGTGTCCGATTCCCCTCGGGAACCCTTTCTCCCTACGACTCCATCACCGCCATCCGCCTTTGGGACAACGAGCCCGGCAACTATGAACTGCGCATCCACCAAGGCGGCACCTCATCGCCGGAAAACATAATTGTTTCGCAGACTTGCCAGTTTTACGGATCCGGCGACTGGCGGGAAATCGAACTGGACACTGCCGTCTTCATTGACCATACCCAGCCCCTGTGGGTCACCTTCAGCACCAACGGTGTAGCGCACCCCGCCACGGGCAGCCACTACGCCGGCAACCCCGACGGCTCCTGGCTGTCCTCTAACGGCTCCTACTGGGGGTCGGCCAGGGACTTCGGCTTCGACCTCACCTGGATGATACGAATCCTGCTGTCCAATACCGTCGAGCCTCCGCAACAGTACAGCGTCACGGTTTTGTCTGCCGACAACAACATGGGCTACGCAACAGGCGGAGGCACCTACGACTTCGGCACGGAGGTCCGAATTGAGGCAATCCCCCGCCAAAACCACATTTTCACCCAATGGAACGACGGGGACACAAACAATCCGAGAGACATTATCGTTCTCAACGACATCACCTTTATCGCTGAATTCCAGTCCACCATCGGAATTGACGACCTGGCATTCCCACAAGTTCACGTTTATAGCCACGACCGCCAGATTGTGGTGGAGAACGCTGAGGGAATCAACGTAGAAATTATCGACCTCACTGGCAGAATCATCGCCTGCAAAACGCAAGACCTCCACAGCCGCAATGTGTTCGAAGTAAGCTCTTCTGGTCTCTATTTTGTACGTCTTGGCAACCGAACTGTAAAGAAGGTAGTTATACGATAACATAAAAAATGACAGATAATACGGCACGAAACACTGACGAGGCTCCCTTCATCGGCATTAGCCGCCACCGTATCGGGGTGGATGGCGAGGGTGTGACCACGTTGGCGGCCTTCCACGGCTGTCCGTTGCGGTGCCACTACTGTCTTAACCCCGCTTGCCTAAATGCCGATGCCCCTGTCCATCGCTTCACACCGGAAAGCCTCTACCAGCAGCTACGCATCGACGACCTCTACTTTGTGGCCACAGGCGGCGGCGTTTGCTTCGGCGGCGGCGAACCGCTGCTCCGCCCCAAGTTCATCCGCCAATTCCACGCCCTTTGCGCCGAACGCTGGAAAATCACCGTGGAGACCTCGCTGAACGTACCACTAACTTCCCTGCAAACAATCGCATCCATCACCAACGACTTCATCATCGACATCAAGGACGCTGACGACAGGATTTACACCGCCTACACGGGAAAATCGAACGCACAAGTGTGGGAAAACCTGAAGTGGCTCGCCACAAACTACGACCGCGAGCACGTCATCCTGCGCACCCCAATCATCCCGGATTTCAACACCGAAGAGGATGTGGAACGTAGTATGGAACGGCTTTCTATGTTGGAATTCAGAAAGTTCGACCGATTTACCTATCGAACCACACAATCGGCTACTCAGCCTTCATGAGCTTCACCGTCACGGTCTGTCCGTCGGAAGAGCGCAGACGAAGGAAATACATCCCGGCAGGGAACGCTGACATGTCAACGACCGCATTGCTGTTATCCAAGCGACCAGACATAACATCCTTGCCATACATGTCGCAGACATGGAAATCCACATTCTCCATCGCCCCATCCACCTTGAAAATCGAATTCGACGGATTCGGCGAGACCGTCACCTGCAACGCATCGTACGTTTCGACCCCTACCGGTTCCGTCACATTGAGAATCTTCATCACATTTTGTGCGGGGGCATACTCGTCGTTGCCTGGCTGCGAGGCCGTGATGATGGCCAAGCCCACGCTGTGCATCGTCAAGATACTGCCGTTAACTGTGGCCACGCTCTCATCGCTGCTTGTGAACTGCACGGGCAGTCCGGAGGTGGCGGATGCGGCCAGCACTACAGGCTCATCGCTCATCGGGAAGATGAGCTCCTGATTCCAGAGGATGCTTTGCGGCTGCAGGTCGGAAATGCTGCTTGTCACGGTGAGAATCTTTGAGACATCCGCAGCGGCGTTCCAGGTGGCATTGCCTGGCTGCGAGGCAGTGACAATGGCATAGCCGGCACCATGAAACGTAAGCACATTGCCGTTCACAGTGGCGATGTCTTCGTTGTTACAGGTGTATGTTACGGGCAGTCCGGAGGTGGCCGTGGCGTTAAGGGTCAGTGTGCCGTCGGAGAGGTCGGCGGTGAGGTCCTGATTCCACGTGATGCTCTGGTTGAAGGTGGTGTTGGAAAGCTCGTAAGCCCCGATGTCGGCACGGTTGTTGCCGATGCGCGGGTTGCCGTCCATGTCGGTGGCGGGCAGGTAGGTGATGAATGCCGTGTTCGGGTCGCCCGCGTCAATCAACGGCGAATTGGGCATCACGTGCCAGTCTGCGTTGAGGTTTGACAGATCCGTGGCAATGGAGGAGGCACCCACCATGAACGAAGGAGACACGAACTGCGGCAGAGTGGCCGTATCCAACACCATGTTGGTGCTGTCTAAAGCAAAGTCGCTGGCGGATACTGACTTACAAGCGCAGTATGTGTAAGGAAACGTATAATTCGTGGACCAATGCAAATCTTGGGAAGCATTGCCGTGCATATTGTTCCAGATCACCGTGTTCTTGACGGTGGCGGCGGAAGTGGTGCGAATACCACCTGTGCCATCGGCATGGCTGGTCTGTGCCAGATTGTTGGCAACCACGCAGTTTGCCATATACATCCTTCCTACGGGGTTTCCGCTGGAAGGTCCTCCCGATGATGTAGCGTACGAATAGGTAACCACACCGCCGGTCACATCAATGCCTTCGGTAGAAATGGCGCTGTTGTTGGCAATCACACAGCCGATAATGTGCGCGGGATGAGTGAAAACGCTGACACCTCCGGCGATATATGGCCGGCTGCCGCTTGTGCTGGCGGTGGTGGCGGTGGTGTAAACCGTGTTGTCAATGATACGCGAGTTGATAATCTGCCATTCGTTTCTCGTCGGATGATAAAGAAAATCGTTGGCTTGCGTCAGTATGCCGCCAGCCTTGGCATCCAAGCCCGAAGCAGTGTTCTTTGTGATGTCACAGTTTTTGACAATGACCGTATTGTACGGTGTCGTGTAGTCAGCATTGAAACATATTCCACCGCATTGACTGCCCGTGTTTCCTGTAATTTCACAGTTGTTGAACTCGTAGGTGGCCCCATAACTTTGGCTGCCGCTGTACATCCGGACACCGCCGCTCAATGTGTTTCCATAAATCTTGCAGTCCGAAACTTGAAACGTGGCATTGTAGTATGAGTTGGAATATGACATTCCCAAATACAAACCGCAGGCATTTCCAGTCATGGTACAATTCGAAATCGTGTGGGTATTGTTTGCCTCGTCGCGGATACCGTACTGATTGCCGCCTGTCACATAGAAACCATCGAAAGTGTTTTCCCGGCAATGATAACTGCCGTTGTAGTGAAAGTAGCTGTTGATTTGTACGGCATAGTTGTTGTCGTGTTGTGCATCAATAATAGTACAGGAACTGTCAGCGGCGATGCCGTAAGTGAGCGATTGCCGCTCATAGAGATGGTTTTCCGTACCCGCGAAGCCGCCGTACACATGCGTGCCGTTCTTAATGGTGCAGGCCGGGTAGGTGCCCGTCGCCACGAACACCGAGTCGTCGTTAGGTGAGGTGACTAATGCCATCGCCCCGTTGATGGTGGCCTTGGCCGTGGCCCACGACAGGCCGTCGTTGCTGTCGTTGCCGCTGTTGGAGACAAAATAGGTGGTCTGCGCGGAAAGCGAAACACACAGCATCATCAAAACCAATTGGATTGCAATCTTTTTCATTATCATATTCATTTTCATAACTTTACTCCGTAAACAAGCTACACAAACCTTAGATTTGCCGCCGCGAAAATACACTTTTTTTAAATCATGATAGATTTCGGAATTTCAGTAAGTTAAACCTCATCCTCCATTTTCACTTGCTTTTCCGAACCACTTTCTCCCCTATCGCACATCTGAGACACTGCTTTTTCGAGCAATAGCGATTCATAAGCTCAATCTGCGCTTGAGAATCGTACGCACTGCCACAAGGAAAAGAACTGTCACTGAATATGCGCGTGACACTATTGTCCTCGTATCCAACCCGTTCCAGCAGTTCCAGGGCATCTTCCTGCATGGCCTCATCCCCAGAGAAACGCGCGTAGCCGAACCGTATCGGCACTACCGTATTGACAATCAGTGAATCGACCGTGGTAGAGCCCAATCCAGACGAATGCCTCACCGTCTCTTTCCCGAACTGATAATGGGTCTCCCAATAGCAGTCGGGAGCCACCGACAACCATTGCCGCAAAACCGGATATGGCGACCTCAGCATATAATCCATCAGCGCATCCCCTGTTTCATAAAGCAACTGCGCGAACTGCGCGATACGCAGCGTTGGGAAGTTTTGCGGGCGCAGCCGAAGCCAATTCCACTGATGCGCCCCGATGGGATCCAACCGGTACTTGTAACGTAAATAGCTGTATTCGTACGACAGTTTTTCTGCATACAGATCCCCTTCATGCACGTCCAACAGCCCTGACTGGCCGAACAGCAACGCATACAACTGCAACTGGGAGGCCTGGTGCAAACGAACCACCCGATAGGACAGGCTTTGCGCCAACAGTTCGAACGCAACACCGTTCTTCTTGCAACCAAAGGCCACTGCCAACATTCTATATATCAATTCTTTCCAATCCTTTTGGCACTTGTCTAAAATACGTGTCAACTCATCATGCCTGCGAATCATGCGCTCCACCAAAACACTGGAAACCTGATTCTGAACAACCATCGGATCAAAGTTCTCCAAATAGGAACGGCACAACAGCAAGTCTGGCTCTCCCAACAGACTATTGTAACGCTGGAACATTTCCTTAGGAATCTTGCCCTTAAGTTCAAATGTTGGAACAACCTCATTTCCAACAAGTTGAATTTCCATGTCGTGCTCATATACCACATGCAGAATCACCGAATGATACTTTTCGTCATACTGGTGCCCATGACGTAGCCAATCCGAACTGCGACAATGAATCTCCACACTGCCGACCCAGCGCATTCCGCCAATGACAACCACGGATTGTAAAAAATCCGGTCCCGCGTCATCATTATGCACACCGGGATGGACAATCTCCAGACTTTTTCCATCCGTCGTACTGGCATTCAAAAAATCAAAGTGGCGATGCTGCCACACATAATGCAGAAATTCTTCCTTCATATTATATTTTGCTTTTTCATGATTACCCCATCCCCAAAACCTCCTCATTCCGACGGCAAATATACATCAAAAAGGAAGATCTGTCAAGAGATTTGAATATTTTTTTTCTTCCTCAAAACCAATAAGATAACGATTTCAAATTAACAATTCAAACACGATTAGTAAATTTCCGAAGGATATTTTCGCAGAAAAATCAAATCAGAATGCTTCCACAATTAGATTTTTTATATATTTGCAGCGCATTTTTATTCACTAAAATAAAAACAATGAAAACGGAAAAACAACTACAAGGCATTTTAGGCGAAGACCTTGCCACAAACCTTTTACTACAGAAAGGGTATAGAATTTTAGAACGGAACTGGCGTTGCGGCCACCTTGAGGTGGACATCATCGCGGAAGACGACAAATACCTCGTCATCATCGAAGTAAAGACAAGAAAGGGTACCGCTTTCGGGAATCCGGAGCTATTTGTAGATTTACAAAAACAGAAACGATTAATCCGGGCGGCAAAATACTATGCCCAATTCAAGAATGTCACGAAAGAAATTCGTTTTGACATCATTTCTGTGGTCAACAGTCCGGAGATGCAGGATGTCAGGCACATTGAAAATGCCTTCAAACCCAGGTGGTAAAAAAAAGGAAAACCCGTAAGCCGGGTTCTGTTCTATGTTGTCATTTATCTCGAACATGCGTCACCGCATGCCTCTATCAACCTACCCTCCGGGTCGGACGAGCAGCCCTCAAGCCCCGGTTTATTTGGTCTTTCAACCCATAAGGTTTACCTCCGCCGGCATCACTGACGACGGCGTGAGCTCTTACCTCACGTTTTCACCCTTACCCGATGGACGGGCGGTATCCTTTCTGTGGCACTGTCTGTCACGCTCGCGCGCGCCTTCCCGTTAGGAAGTATGGTGCTCTGCGTTGCCCGGACTTTCCTCAGCCTTGCGGCCGCGACAACTCGGTTTTCCTTTTTGATTTGTGGTTTTCTACACCACTAATTATTCAACATCACCGGCATAATCAACATCAGCACATCCTCGTTTTCGTCATGTTGAATGGCCGGAGAAATCAGCGCTGCTCTTTGTGCGGTAGAGAAAGACATCACAATCGTGTCAACGTCCAAATTCTCCACCATCTCGCGCAAGAAACGTGAGTTGAAGCCAATCTCCATCGGTTCTCCTTGATACTCACACTGAATATTCTCTGCTCCTTTGTAGGAAAAGTCCATATCCTCGGCGGTCATGTTCAAGCCAGTGTCGTTCAAAGTGAGGCGGACTTGGAATGTGGATTGGCTGGAGTAGTTACCCAAACGGCGGATGGACTTCAGAAACTCATCGCGACCGATGGTCAGGACATTCGGGTTCAATTTAGGTATGACTTGTTCATAATTAGGATATTTTCCCTCCTTCAGCGAAGAATAGAGCTCATAATTGCTGAATGAGAAGCGAATATGATGCGTTTCCTGGGAATAGTCAACCTGCACCATCTCGGAATGGTTCGCCAAAATGTTCTTAAGATGCGCCATGGGCTTTTTCGGCAGAATGAATGACGAGAAATCGTCAACATGCACCTCGGAATTGCGATAACGAACCAGTTTATGCGCATCAGTGGCCACAAACGTGACGTTTTCTGCGGACAACTCACAAAGCACCCCCATCATATTCGGGCGCAGCTCATCATTGCCAGTAGCGAATATTGTCTTGCTGATGGCACGCTGGAGCACCGACGCACGGATATCAAAGCTTTGGGGATTCTCTATCGGCTTCACCTTCGGATACTCATCGCTCGGAAAACAAGGGGCACCATATTCGCCGTTCGCCGATGAAAACTTCAAGATGTTGTTTTCCGTGTCGATGGCGAACACCAACGGCATATCCGGCATCAGTTTCAGCGTCTCAAGCAAAATCTTTGCCGGGACGGCCACCGAGCCTTCGCCTTCCACATTTTCCAGCTCTATGACAGACGTCATCGTGGACTCCAGATCCGAGGCTGTGAGTTTCAACTGGTTACCTTCAATAGTGACTAAAAAATTTTCCAGGATGGGCATCGTGCTGTTCGTCCCCATCACGCCGTTGATGGCGCTTAAATTGCGATATAACAAGTCGCTCGATACGATGAATTTCATACTGTCTTTTCTTTTTATTTCAAACCGCAAAGATATACTTTTTTTGGTTTAGAAAGTTTACGGGGTTAGAAAGTTTACGGGGTTAGAAAGTTTATGAGTTTAGAAGTTTATTCAAAGATTAACGCTCAAACCTTTGAACGAAGGGAGACCATCTCCTCCAATTCAGCGAACCATTCTGCGCCATACTTGGCAATCAGCGGCTCCTTCAGGAAACGATAGACAGGCAGCTTCAGGCGATTGCCGTTCTCCACGGCCGTCTTGCAAATCGACCAATGGTCATAGTTCAACGCCTCATACTCCCCCACCCTGCTGACCCGAATCGGGTACAGGTAACAGGAGATTGGCTTCCTGAACGGAATTTCACCGAGGCGGAAGCACTTTTCAATGGCACATTTCGCGACCCCGTCTTCGAAAAAGGCGAAAGCGCACGCATCGTTGCTTTCCACTAACGGGGTTTCAAAGGAGTCGTCTCCATTGAAGACAAAGGTGCCGCCGTTTTCCACGACGGCGACACCTTCTTCTGTCATATATTTACTATAATCAGGATAAAAGTCCTCTAACTCAGCAACTTCCTCGGGCGACACTGGAGCGCCGATGTCACCCTCAACACAACAAATGCCTTTACATTGCGCAAGATCGCAACAGAAACATTTGTCAATCAGCTCTTCCGAGACAAGGACATTCCCTACTATCAGCATCGTGTCCAATTACTTGCCGAGACGTTTGAACTGACAGGTGAAGTGGCGCATCAGCTCGGCCTCCCAAGTGATTTCCAAACCGCGGGTAATCGTGTCGCGGCGGTCATACACATTCTTCAGGGCTGCGGCGATAACATCCATGTGGTTGTTCGTATAGACGCGGCGCGGGATGCACAGACGCACGAAATCGTTGCCTCCAAAGCGGTTCTCGCGAGTCACCGGATCGCGGTCGGCAAGCACGTAGCCAATCTCGCAGGCTCGAATGCCAGCTTCCAAGTAGAGCTCGCACGTAAGGGTCTGGGCCGGGAACTCCTCTTTCGGAATCTTGGTGAGCACCTTGTCGGCATCCACAAAAATGGCGTGACCGCCGGCAGGGCGTTGATAAGGGATGCCGTATTCGTCCAGTCTGTCGGCCAGATACTGAACCTGCTTGATACGGGTCTCCACCATGTCGAACTCAATGTTTTCTTTCAGACCAACGGCCAAAGCATCCATATCACGACCGTTCATGCCGCCATACGTCAGGAAGCCCTCGAACGGAATGCAGAAGAGCTTGGCGCCATCGTACCAATCCTTCTTGTTGGTGGCGATGAAACCGCCCATGTTGACCAGACCGTCCTTTTTGGCGCTCATCGTCATGCAGTCGGCATAGCTGAACATCTCCAAGGCAATCTCTCTCAGGGTCTTGTCGGCATAGCCTTCCTCACGGGTCTTGATGAAGTAGCAGTTCTCGATGAAACGGGCGCTGTCGATGTTGACCGGCACGCCGTACTTGTGGCAAAGTTCGCAAGTCTCGCGAATATTCTTCATGCTGACCGGCTGACCGCCAACCGTGTTATTCGTGACCGTAAGCACCATGAACGGGACGTTGCCCTTGTTCTCTTGAAGCACTTTCTCCAATTTCTCCAGGCTGACATTGCCTTTGAAGGGAACCTCCAACTGGGTGTCATAAGCCTCGGGAACCGTCACGTCGATCGCGAAGGCCTTGCGGCTTTCGATATGTCCTTTCGTAGTGTCGAAATGGGCGTTGCCAGGAATCACGTTACCGGGTTTCACCAAATAGCTGAACAGCACATTTTCAGCCGCACGACCTTGGTGGGTCGGAATCACAAAGTTAAAGCCGGTCAGTTCAGTGATGGTGTCTTTCATGTGGTAGAAAGAACGGGCACCGCCATAGCTCTCGTCGCCCATCATCATCGCACTCCACTGGCGGTCGCTCTGCGCACCAGTACCAGAATCTGTCAGAAGGTCGATATAGACATAATCGCTCTTCAGCATAAAAATGTTGTTGTAGGCTTCCTCAAGCCACTTTTCTCTTTCTTCTCTCGTGGACTTCTTGATGGGTTCCACCATCTTGATTTTCCACGCTTCTGCAAATGGTAATTCCATAATATCTCAGTTTTTAATTATTTGTTTGATAAGAGTATCGTTAGAAATTCTCCGTTCTCAGCAGGGTGCCGTCCTCGTTGTAGAATCTCCATTCTCCAGTACGCACACCCATGTTATACACACCTGTGTATCTTACGTTTCCATTTTGAAAATAAACCGTATATCGTCCGTTTTCCTTTCCATTCTCATAGTGGGCCATAGTCTGGACCGTGCCGTCGGGATAGTAGGCATACCACAAACCGTCTCGTTCCTTGTCGTTGCGGTTTCCGTCAATGTACTTTTGGTGATTCTCGTAGAAATGCGTCTCATGTGCGACTTCCTCTGTGGGATTGCCCACGCTGTCCAAGACGTAATACAGCACCACCTTCGGACTCTCGTCCTCATAGCGCTTCACTTCAACTCTGCCGTAAAGGGAGTCCACGAAGTCAATCGGAGGGAAGACGTGCAAACTGTCCATGAAAGCGTTTTCGACCTCCACGGCCTGTTGTTTCCGGTGGCTGTTGGACACGGCCAGAAATGCCAGGGCGGCCGCAAGAGCCCCGAAAGCTATACACAAAATCACAATATGGACAGTCCCGAAAGAATGGAGTTCCGCTTTTTGTTCATTCAACTGATTGTCAGCCATAGTCACACTTTATTTTTTCTTCTTGAAGGATCTGTTGAGTTCATCCAAGACTTCATTCGTGATGTCATGGGCCGGATCGGCGTAAAGAAGCTGGCCGCCAGACTGATAACTGAAGATGTAGGATGCATTGTGTGCGGCATTAACGCGCTGCGCAGCGGCATTCAGCGAGTCGGCCATCTGGGTCAAAGCCGCAGTATAACGGGCTTCCAGCGACTCCACGGCCTGCGCATAGTCGTTCTGCAAGCGCGTGCTCTCCTCCTGAAGGTTCTGCTGGGCATACTGGGCCTGCTGGGGCGTCAGCGAACCGGAACTGTAGTTCTTCTCGAAATTTGCAGCCTTCTGTTCCAATGCCTTCTGGCGGTTCTGGAACACCACTGCCTGCTTTTGCTTTTCCGAATCAATACTGTCCGTCAAAATCTTGACCAGCTCATAATGTTCATTGATTGTGTCTATATTGATGAACACCACCTCTCCAGTGCCCTTCTCGGCAGGTTTTGCCACCACAGCCGTCTTTTTCCCTGCATTCCCGCAGCAGAAGTGCAGTATATACAGCACTATCACTGCGACCAAAAGCACTCCTTCTACAATCCAGTGCATCACAGAGGTCTTGTCCTTCGGAGCCTTTTCTTCCTCCGACACCGTCGTCGGTGCATCAACCACCACAAAACCTTTCTCATCCACGACCGTCGCATTGTTTTCAGCGACCCCATTCGTCATTTCATCGTTCATTTCTTCCATATTCCAATTTCTAAACTCTAAGTTCTAAATTCTAAGTTCTAAATTCTAAGTTCTAAGTTCTAAGTTCTAAATCCTAATTACCAACATCCGACAAGTATTTGATTCTCATGATTCGGATTTCCTCCAAAGTATATTCATCCTCACCAAGCACGCGCAGGGCCTCCTCGGCAGAATCTGTATCCGCATTGGCGAAATAATCGATGATATCCTCCTGGTGATAAGGCTCGATTTCCTCGTCAATATAATAGGAGATGTCAATTTTAGCGCCGGAAGCCACAATATGCTCGATTTCCGTCAGCAACTCGTCCATATCCATGCCTTTGGCGATGGCGATGTCCTCAAAACTGATCTTATGGTCAATCCCTTGGATGATAAACAGCTTGTTGGCCGACTTCTTGGCGACCGTTTTCAGCACAAAATCCTGCGGGCGGTCGATCTCGTTCTCTTCAACATATTGTTTGATGAGTTCGATGAAACGTCGTCCGTATTTTTGTGCTTTTCCAGGGCCCACGCCCACCACCCGAGTCATCTCCTCCATAGTGATGGGATATTGGATGCACATGTCTTCCAACGAGGGGTCTTGGAAAATGACAAACGGCGGCAGGTTTTCCTCCTTGGAGATGGTTTTGCGCAAATCCTTCAGCAGACTGAACAGCACGGTGTCGAGGGCCTCCTCCACATTGCCGGCCACGGCATCCACTGCGGCATCCTCGTCCTCGTCCTCCTCCGATGCAGGTTTGATTGCCATAATCGGATATGGATTGTTCATGTATTTCTTGCCCTTGTCCGTAATTTTCAGCAGGCCATAATTCTCTATATCCTTGACAATCAAATTGTCGAAAATGGAAACGCGGACGATATTGGACCAGAATTTGGCATCATAGTCCATGCCTTCGCCAAACTGTTTCAGTTTCTCATGATGAAACTTCAGGATCGACGTGGTTTTGTTGCCACAGATGATATCGACGATCTGGTCTTCCTTGAACTGCTGTTTCACGGCCAGAATCACCTCCAGCATCAACTGAATCTGCTCCGATGCGTCCATCTTGGGTTTCGGATGGTTGCAATTATCGCAGTTATGGCAGTTTTCTTCCGTGTAATTCTCGCCAAAATAGTGCAGAAGGTGCTTGCGGCGGCAATTCGTGGATTCGGCATACGCGGCAGTCTCGGCCAGCAGCTGCTTCACGATTTCCTGCTCTGACACGGACTTCTTCGCCGAAAACTTCTCCAGTTTGTTCAGGTCTTTCTGGTCATAGAAAGCGATGCAAAGCCCTTCGCCGTCGTCACGACCCGCGCGACCCGTCTCCTGGTAATACCCTTCCAGGCTCTTGGGCATGTCATAGTGGATCACGAAACGTACATCGGGCTTGTCGATACCCATTCCGAAAGCGATGGTGGCCACAATCACCTCGGCCTTTTCCATCAGGAAATCATCTTGGTTCTGCACACGGGTTTTGGAGTCAAGCCCCGCATGGTACGGCAATGCACGAATGCCGTTCTCCTGCAACAACACGGCCAGTTCCTCCACTTTCTTACGACTCAGGCAATAGATGATGCCTGATTTGCCGGGATGATTCTTGATAAATTTAACCACCTCCTTGTCAACATCTTTCGTCTTCTCCCGAATTTCGTAATACAGATTCGGACGGTTAAACGAGGATATGAACACCTCCGCCTTGTCCATGCCGAGGTTTTTCTGAATGTCGCTTTGTACCTTCGGTGTTGCCGTGGCAGTAAGGGCTATCACCGGCACATCCTTGCCGATCTGCTGGATAATCTTTCGAATATTCCGATATTCGGGGCGGAAGTCATGCCCCCACTCCGAAATACAGTGCGCCTCGTCGATGGCGTAGAACGATATGTTGATGTCTTGAAAGAAGTTGACATTCTCTTCCTTTGTTAAGGACTCGGGTGCCACATACAGCAACTTTGTCTTCCCTGAAAGCAAATCTTTCCTGACTTCAGAAATCTCCGCCTTGTTCAGCGATGAGTTCAAGAAGTGCGCAATCCCGCGGTCGGTCCCGAACGTGCGGATCGCATCCACTTGGTTCTTCATCAAAGCAATCAAAGGCGAGATGACAATGGCCGTGCCATCGCTCATCAGCGCAGGCAACTGGTAGCACATTGACTTGCCTCCGCCTGTGGGCATTATCACAAAACAATCCTTCCCTTTCAACAATGTCTTGATGATTTTCAGTTGATCACCCTTGAACGTGTCAAACCCGAAAACCGTTTTCAACGTCTGATAAATAGCCTTGTCCGTAATTCTCTTCATGCAGAAAGATATAAAAATTCAACAAAAAAACGAGCTTTTACACTCCTATAAAATTAAGTACAAAGATATAAAATATTTGGAATACTGACACACTTTAAAAAAAACTTGGAAGATTTTTTTTCAACAAGCCATTATTCCCATGATTTATTGAGACTTGAGATGGTTATATAGACACGTTTTCACCCCTCTTTCCAGGGAATAGAACGGCTTTTTATAGCCACATCTTCTCAAATAAGAGAGGTCAGTGTCGGCAATTTGCACAGCATACGACGAAGAATCATGCAAAAAATCGTCATACTTGATAACATCGGGAAGCCCGATTGCACGGAAAATCGCTTTCGCAACTGCCGTGTCAGTTCGGGGAAAACCAGACCCTATCTCATACCAGCCGTTCGCGGGATGGTGCACATACAACCAATACAACACACGCACAAGATCTTTCTCGTACAAAAAATCCGTTTCCCGTTCCCAGCATACGCCGTCCATACCCGAATACCGACGAACGGTCACTGAAGCTTTCTCAACCATTTCTCCGTAGCACTTCCATATACGGGAACCATTTTCCGAAGCACCATACACCTCCCCGGTAAGACATATATAATATGCGGGCGGTTTCCGAAATTGCTTTCCACACCAAGCATTGAATTTCCCGGCAAGGGTGTTAAAACTGAAATCAAGGTTGTATTTATAGAAAACAACCGTCAGAGGCACCCGTTCTTTTGCAGAAAGCGACCAAAGCGATTGCAGAAAGTCAAGATTCTGGCTTGATTCGTCACTTTGCATCTGCCTTTTGGCAAAATAGAATAGGGCATCCGTATCGGGCTTGTTCGATGCGAGCCGATCCATCAGCGACTTGTCATCGCCCAGTTCAACCACCGGGCCCAAATGCATGGCACCGAACTTCCCCGACAAAGAGGAAACCAGAAAATCAGATTCTCCTGCAATCAGTATCATCTTGCTTTTTTTGCAAAAATAAAAAAAACGGACGAAAATCGTCCGTTTTCTTGAAAATTATGAAAAAGTCGTTGAAAATTAAAATTCCCAGAGGTCGTGTTCGAAAACCCTCATCTTGTCGGTGATACGCTCCGACTCGATACGCTGATCGCGGGAATTAGCGATATAATCAGCAATATCACGATCATACACATTCGACTCCTTGTAAATCAAGCTGGAGAAATCGCGCTTCCAGGTAATCAGGTCGTCGAAAGAGAGACGAGCGGCCTGGTTCTTCACATTGAAGACCTCCTGCTGAGCCAAGAACGGACGAAGTTCATTGTAGTAAATGTAGCCCAAACGTTTTTGCGTCATTTCGGCGGCCACATCTTCTTCGTCTTGCTCTTCATCATAGTACGAATTATTCGCAGTTTGACGTTCGTACTCGATGATCGGTTCAATCTCCAGAATCTGTACTCTAAAAGTCGAATACTGCTTGTCGAAATACCAAACCTCTTTCACACGATAATTGATGATTTCCTTCGGCTCGAATTGAATAATCAACTCCTGAGTTCCGATTTCCTCACCATCTTCGTTGATTTGGGGAATGGTCGTCACTTGTGAGATGAGACTTTGAAGTTCGTCACGCGAATAGGGAAGTGTGCACATCTCGTCGGAGTAGATAGGCAGCACACCTTCGGTGCGTTCCGGATTGGACATGTCGATGGCATCGAAAATCGTCTGTCCGAGGCTTCGCCACGTGCCGCGCACTTCCGTAGGGAAATAGAGCGGATGGTTGACTTTCTCGCGCAGATCGATAATGCGCCAAATAGTCCAATAGTACATCACATCAGCCTGGCGTACAGGCGGATAAGCTACCGTTTCGGTAAAATCTCCCGTATTCACCTGCTCCCACGGCATTTCCACCGGCGGGCGAACAGGTTGCTCCAGGGTACTGCCCTCGGTTTCATCTTCCTGAGCAAACGCGCAGGTGAAAGCGAGGAACATCATTGCTAATACTGTGAACTTTTTCATAATTATGTTTTTTTTCAGTTATTATCTGATACGGACGGAGAATTCGTCCAAAGTACGCGAACCAGCCTCAGAGGAGACCTTGATATCGCTGAAATAGACAACCGTGTTGGCCGAAGCCTTCTGAATGGCAGACTTTGCTTTTTCGCTGAGTCCACCGCCTTGACAAACGATAGCGGGCTCTTCCATTCCCTTGCTCACGATAATCACGCGGAAAGAGTTGACCGACCATTTCAAGTCATAGACAAAGTCGTCGCCCATGGTGGCGCGCACCATCGGGTTGGCCAGGATTTCAGCCTTGGCACGCTTGCCGCCGCGGATATTGGCACCCAACACGGCACGCGGATCCGGAACACGTTTCACACGGAAGGTCGTGTTACCCAGTGTTTTGGTAGATTCGCCCACCTTAGCAGCCACAGAAGCCTGCACGGTCTTGCCGATCAAAGAGGTAGGAACGCTCACATTGAACTTGCCGCCACCTTGAGAGGTGAGGCTACAGCCAGGGAACGAAACGCTCAGCTTGTCGGCGGCAACAGGGCCGGAGACGGACACCGGGTTGGCAATACCGGCGTAAAGCACGTTCATCTTGTCAGCCGCGATAGTAGCCGACGGAGCCAGCACTGTGTATTTATCCTTGAAGCCATAGTATCTGGGCTGTCCGTTAGGATCCATAATCTTGATCAAACCGGCGTATTTCTGCTCACCCGTACCACTGGTACCGATTTTCAGTTTCACAAGACCATTTTCGCCTTCAATTTTGTTGGCACCGCCAAGACCGTCTTCTGTCAGCGTGTCAGCACCCATTTTGTACCAAACCTCAGGAGTGGATTTGCTGTCGTACGCAGCCACAATGATGTCAGCTTCGTAGGGATCACCGGAGAACACCATCTGGGATTTCGGGATGGAGCGACCGCTCACCTGGTCGAACTTGAAGTCATCGGCGCTGATGGAGGCCTTCAGGTAGTTAAGCATCATCGACTCGGCATTTTTCACTTCGCCAATCATCTTGTTCAACAGCGTGACCGACGCAGCGGTGATAATATGCTCAAAGTTATGTTGCTCCCAATCTTCCTTATGCGTGTCTTTCCAATAGGTGGCATCCACATTGAGACCCATACCTTCTTCCAGACGCTTCTGGTCTTCCTTCTTAGCCAACTTCAGGATATTCGCCTTATACTTTTTAACCGCTTCTTTCAGTTTCTTGGCGTTGCCTTGACGAATCATGAAGTCGGTGGGAATGTCGAAGTTATCTTTCTTGACGATTGTGGAAACCGTCTTCAGTTGCTTCACCTCCTTGCCGCTTTCGTCCTTGACCACTGCGAGGGAGTCGCCGTCAACTTCAAAAATAAGGTCATTGCGCATCTTTTCAATGAATTTCACCATGGCATCGGATTCTTTTTTCAGAATCTGCGCCTTGTTGTAGGCTTCGTCAACTTTCGCGCCGAGAATGGTTTTCTGACCAATGAACCATTGGTAGTCGTTCGCATTCTGGTTAGCCGCGATATTGGTGGATGTCACCAGGGTCTCGTCCACAACCACGAAGGCATTCAAAATTTCCGCAGAAACGTTCAAAGCCAACATGGCGGTGTACACCAGGTACATCATCTGAATCATTTTCTGTCTCGGGGTTTCCGGACAATTTGTTGCACCCATATCTCTGTTACTTTAGTTAATGAATGGTTTTGAACTAAGAGAATACTACTTCATTGCGGCAAGCATATTGCCGTAAACATTACTGAGTTTTGAGATATTGGCGGTCAATTTGTCCATTTCGGACTTGAAGCTACCAGCCTGTTCCATGGACTTAGCCGTTTGGTCGTAAGCGACGGCCAGTTGGGAGACAGCGGCGGTGGCTCTCTTCACGCTTTCGATATAGGCTGCGGTGGCTCCGCCATCGGTATCGAGGTTGGAAGCAACCTTGTCATACTTCAGCGTCAGGTTACGCACCGATTCGGAAGCTTTCTGCAAGCTGCTGGTGTAGTTGTCGGTGGAGACGACGGCGTCGGAGACTCCGGCGAGCTTCTGGGCATTGTCGCTCAAATTACGCATACCCGTAGCGAGGCTTTCCATCAATTCGGGACCGATCTTAGCTTCCTCCAGCATTTTATCCAATGCTTGGGTCGTAGAGAGTGCGCTGTTCTTCACTTGTTGCTTTTTCTCGCGGCGAGACATTTTCTCGCTTTGCTCGATCTCAATGTCCGTGCCTGTGGCCAATTCAGGATAGACCAGAGCCCAGTTGTACTCAACGTGCAGCGGCTCGAAGGCGGAGAAGAAGAAGATGATAGCCTCGATGGACATACCCAAGATCAGCATGATGTCGGCACCCGGCAAGTGCAAAATCTTGAACAAGGCACCGATGATGACGACTGATGCACCCCAGCCGTACAGTTTTGCCATACTGTTTTTGTAAGCTTTCGATCTGACGATTTGATCAATTTTACCCATTTGTTTGTTTTTTTTAAGTTAATGATTTATGTTTTATTGAAATTTCCAACTATTAATAAACATGTGAGGCGCTCTTGCTGTTATTGTCGCCTCTCTGGCGGCCCATGTAAGACTGGACGTTACGGAATCCAACGTAAGACTTACAGGTATCCTGATATTCGTAGGTTCTCGCATAGACTGTGGTATAGTAGCTGACATCCTTCCAAGAACCGCCGCGGATTACCTTTCTCTTCTTGACAGGAGAGTCATCCTTGGTAGCATAATAGACATAGGCCGGGTTCATGTCGTGGGTGAAGTTGGTGGCGGACTCGTCGAAAGCGTCCTCGCACCATTCGGCGACATTGCCGCTCATGTCAAAGAGTCTCCAGTCGTTGGGATGATAGTGTGCCACGATGCCGGGATAGAGATTGTCATCGGCGATATAGTTACCGCGCTGCGGTTTGAAGTTGCTCAAGAAGCAGCCGTTGCGGTTGGTCGTGTACGGACCGCCCCACGGATAGGGGACGAGTTCCTTACCGCCGCGGGCACCCCATTCCCATTCAGCCTCAAGAGGCAGACGGAACTCCTGCTCGTTCGCATATTCCTTGCCAGCCAACCAGGACATGCGCAATTGGGTTCTCCAACTGGAGAAAGCCTTGGCTTGACGCCAGCTGACACCCACGACCGGGTAATTGTCGTATTGCGGATTATTGAAGTAGTTCAAAATCATCGGCTCATTGTAGGAATAGACAAAATCGTGCGCCCAGCAGAGGGTGTCGGGATAGATGTTGACCACCTCGTGCTTGATGAAGCGCTGCCAGCCGTTGCCCATGCTGCTGGGACGGTTCGCATAGATACCGCCGAAATCGTTGCCTTCCTTGTCGAACTCCTTGGTTGCGGCACCGAACTCGTCAGGATTTTTCGGGTTCCTGTAGTTGCGGTAATCGAGCCACCAGTACTCATAATTCAACATGGAGATATTCATGCGGTTTTGGCTATAGTGATAGAAGCGGGTGTTGAGTTTGCTGAACATCGGGGAAAGGGCGGACTGGACCTCCTCGTTGTCAGAATCCCACGGGATTTTCTCCTTCCAGTTAATCACCTTGGGCTCAATGACTTCGCCTTCATTCTCGCCTTTATCGTATTTCTTATAATGGCCATATTTCTCGGCATCGGTGATTTCAGCGTCGCCGAGGAGCGTATGGGCGATGGAGTCGCGAACCCAATAGACGAACTGGCGGTACTCGTTATTGGTGATTTCCGTCTCGTCCATCCAAAAGGCCGCCACCGTCACATTCTTCGACTGCTGAGTGAGAGCGAAGGGGACATCCTGGTCGCCGCCGCCCATCAAATAATGGCCGGTGGGAACATAGACCATGCCGTAGGGCTCCAGTTCGGAGAATTCCGGACGATCCTTCACGCCGACGAGCTGGCCGTCGCCGCCGTTTTGGCAGGACACCAGTAACACGAATGCCGCTGCAAGAGAAATGATTACCCGTTTCATATCGTTCAATTTTATAATTTCAAATATGGTTATTAACGCAACAATGTTAATTTTAGTATCTGTTCTTGTAAATATATCTCGAGTTGCCGTAGCCAGAGAAGACTTCAGGTTTATAGACATCGAAGCAGTAGCGCACCACGACTTCCACATCACCGAAGCTGCGGTGTTTCTTGTAGCCTAAGGAATTGGTCGTGAAGCTGTAAGAGACACCGAGGTCAAGTCCTTTCAGATAGATGTTCGAGGAGTTGTAGAATGGGCGGGCACCGAAAGCCAGCGAGACGGCATCCTGGAAACGATATCCGAGGCCGCCCCAATAGACTCCGTTGTAACGAGCCAAGGCGAGGATCTCCCATTGATAAGTCTTCAGGTCCGTTTTGACAAGTGCCTGCGGTATCAGTTCCCAATTCGGGTTGGCCGGAATCACCCAAGTGTAACCGCCGTGCACATAGAACTGGGAGGAACGTCTCGCACCGTTCAGACCTGAGACGCGCAACTTCTGATCCTTGTCAAACAAGGCCGCCATCTGCGTCCAACCCAAACCGACATACCATTGATCTGTCTTATAGAGAACACCGAAGTTGAAGTCGAGGTCCAACGTGGATTCAGAGAGTTCCTCCAAGATAGGGTCGCCCTGCTGAATAGGGGTAAAGCCCCCCGCATCGATAGTCTGGTTAAACAAGGAAACTTGGGCACCGATGCCTAAATGACCGCCGCCAACACGCATCTTGTACGCATAACCGAGCTTGACACCCGTGTTTTTGTAAAAACCGAGGCGGTCATGCACCAACGTGACACCGATGGAGCCATGCAGCTTCTTCAGGTAAGATTCGATGCTGAAAAGGAAATCTTGTGGTGCCGTGCGGTTGACCGAGTCGTTATTAATGGCTTTCACATCACCCCAACCCAAATACTTGTTATTATAATCCGCTGTGAAACAGAGAGTGTTATTCTGCTCTCCGATACCGCCTGCGTTATAATAGGATGTCACCCAAGGGAAAAAGGTAAATTGTGCGTCATCCTGGGCAAAACCTGCCATCATCGCAGACATTGCCACAAGCACCAACAGACCAACTTTTTGTATATGTTTCCTCATATTCTCTATGAATTGTTTTATACACTAATCAATTATCAATCAATGTATTACGCAATCTTTTTGACATCCGATTCTTAGTTTTTCAGTATATATACGACCCCTCGAATCAAAAAGTTACACAACACATTTTCCTTCAAAAAATTTGAAGTGCCAAAAATAGCATATTTTTTTAAACCTTTCCACTTGAAAAAACAATTTTCTAAAAATAATACTGAACATATAAACAATAATCTGTATTTCAATTATTTACAGAAAGATTTCGTTATATCTCACTTATCTTCAGTCGTTTGGCTAAAAAACAGCACTAACCGTTACATTGCCTGTGTGAATGACAGAATGCCCCTGCATGGCACGCCCTTGATACTGCAGGGCGAGTTGAAGGAACTGCGTCACGGAAAACTGTCCTGTTACGGTCCATAACAAATTCTGGCCCAAAGACATGCCATCCAACATAAAATACGACACGGTGGAATTTTGTCCTACATCGCCTTTCATGAACACATATTCTGTTGATACAGAAATCGTTCCTCGATTCAACGCACGATAAAGGAACGACAAATCCGCATGGCAATGGGTCAGCATCTCGCCTCCAAAACGATTTCGCTTGTGTCCAAGAAGGCCTTTCAAGGAGGCTGTGTAACGGTTTTGGAATTGAAAGCGGAACTCCTGCGCCACAGAATAAGCCTCTACATCATACCGGCGACTCTCAAAGCAGGTGGAACTGTTCCGGGTGATTTTGTGCAACAACGACGTTTGAAGATAAAGCAGTTCTATTGGTGTACTTTTTAATACAACCTCTTGATAATCAATATCATTCGTTTCAAGTCCATAATATAGGAACTGCGTGTTAGCGTTTTTCTGAACCAGCAGGTCGAAAGCGAACGGCGAATTGCCGTTATTGAACGAAAACGTGTTAGCAATGTTCAGCCGATTGGCCACGAGATTAGTATCTTCGCGAGAGGAGGCAAAAGGTACGAACATACGCGTTTTATGCTTCACGGATGCATTGATTGTCAATATGTTGGTGAATCGAGACAGAAATTTTCTGAACCCTGTCTTGTTTCCCCAGACGGCTGCGGGACGAAGTTGCACACTCTGCGTCCACTGACTCAGCCACGCATTCACATAATCCGTGCCGGCAATCCAAACCTTGACATACTCCGCCTGGTCAGGAAAAGGGGAGACCTCGAACTCGTCGAGTTCTTCAATGCCGTTGCCGTTATAATCATTCCAAACGTGCGTACCCTGCCCTTTCGCCACCTTGATGAACGTAAAAGTCTTCCTCAGTTCCATACCACTTCCAGTTTCATAATACGTATTGATTACCAATGCATTACGAAAAAACCGCCCGGTATATTGAACATTTCCAACAAAATAGTGTTCCGGCGTCCCTTCCCCCACCGAATCAGCCAGCGACTGATTTCGATAAGTCGCATTCAATGAAAACGACTGGTTCTGAATCTGGGCAAAACGGTACTGCGCTTTCACTTCGTGAATCGTCAAATGATGCCGCAACCGCATCGAATCGGGGGTGAATTCAACCCGGTTTTTGTAACCCAGCATAAACTGGTGAAAGGCTTTCTCCGCACTTTTCATGGCGAAGTTCACTTCATTGAAAGCAAAGCTGTTCAGTCTCAGCGAATCCGTAAGAGCATCCCTGAACACATTATATTCCAACAAGTTATCTAAACTAAACGACAGGTGCTTCATCGGTTTGGCCACCTGAACGCGTGACACGGCATAGCGGCTTTTCTGCACCGAGTCGTGCGCAAAGAGGTAACTGTTTTTCGACTGGAGGCGCCATCCATTCCAACGGTTGTCCGTCAGAAGTTCATTCCGCAGCGCTCGATTCTCTCCCGTGCGATTGAAAAAATCCAGACCGAAACGGAGATCATGGCGCTGGGTCTTCTTCAAGGAGACACCTGCCGAAGCCATCCACTCCGAACGGCCAGCAGCATAGTCTGACGACAAATTGAACTGACGAGCAAATTCCACCTCGCGAAACGACTCGAATGGGGCAAAATTTTTGTGTAAAAACTGCATCCGAGCCCAACTCTCCAACAGCCACGGAAGAGAATCCGACTTCGAGGCAAATCTCTCAACATCACTGATATTCAACAGATAAGCAAAACCGACATCGTCACTTCTATCTTTCTTTGAAAAAGTATTCTTGTCGAAATGCGACAACGCAACCTCGGTCTGGACGCGCGTGTTCTTGCGAGCTTGAAAATCAAGCCCAAAAGTGACCATCTGTTGGGAGACCGGAGCCGTGAGCTGCACAACCGGCTCGTAATCACCTTGCATAACACCATCTTCAGGCGCAACCCACGCGAAAACACGCCCATTTGCCGTGCTACTGACCAAACGGTAATTTCCTTTCCCCGGACCCATGTACGTGAAATCAGGACTGTATAAAACAGAATCTCTATTTAAAGAAAATATAAATATTGTATATATATTATTATTGTATAAAGTATCGACTTTCTCATAAAGAACGCGATCTGGAGAAAAAGCAACAGAATCAAAATAGGGGAACAAGGCATTACCACCCGCATCACCAAGACTCGACAAAAAGCGAATTTGATCCACGGAAAGCTCCGGCTGGATAGAACGATTTTTCATATCTTGTTCATGAAAAACATCCAAATACAGTTTCAAAGGGGCTTTCCCTTTAATTTCTAACTCATTATGGGTAAACAGATTATACCGGGAATAGTGTCGATTGGAATATTCGAATTCAACCAAATAACGTTGTTCCGCCGAGACGAGCCGCTTGGGCGTGAAGGTAATTTCGGCCGTATTGTAATCGATCGTGTAGTCGTTTTCCGCGCCTCGCACAAGCAACTGTCCATCCAGATAGACGCGCTCCGACCCCGCCACCATGAGGATGGAAATCTCGCCGTCGGAGCCATAGAGTTTGTACGGTCCCTGCACACCAGTCTGAACCGCCAGCGCTTGCCGGGCGAACTTGCCTTTGGCGATGCCACCGCCCGCCTGGTTGAACATGCGCAGTTTCGCAGAGGGTTCCGACCGCACCAAAGCATTCAATCCCAACATGTTGCGCGACACGCGGAGGAAGTTGCCGCTATCGGCGCGCCATATTACATCACCAGCATTCACCACAGCCATCTGCTTGATTTTCAATGTTATAAAAATACTGCTAATGTCTTGCAGATACTGGGTGTTGCCCTCTGGCAAGACTGGGATGTTGCGGTCGGTGACCGAGGCCATCACCTCCACATCATCCGAAAGTTTACCTGAGAGCTGCAAATTCAGCGACGAGTTCAGCACCAAATCCTGGTTATTTCCCACAGAAACGCCGCGTGAAACGGAACCATTTGTATATAATTCGCTACTGTTCAACACATCCGAAACCGACGGAACGGGATACTCGACCATTTGATGCTCAAAGCGGCGCGGCTCGATGTGTTGCGGCGACTTATGCGCCACCGGCTTGGACAAGTCGAAGGGATAGACCTCGTACTGAAAGAACAACCGCCGTCCGAGCAGGGAAGAATCCACCAGGCGGATGGTGGCCGTGAGCGGGTCAAGACGAAACTGCGCAGGATCAACCCCCTGGATGCTAAAAGAGCTCGGGACGACCGAAAAAGTGTCTATTCGAAAAGAAAGCGAGTCGGCGGTCAGGTGTTTCACCCTCCACACAGTGCTCTGCGCCGGCAACCGGACGGCAGCGCACAGGAGGAGAATTGACAAGAAACAGAGCAGTCTTTTTTCCATCAAAAATATTCCGCAAATAAATGCGGCAAAGATAACTCTCTTTTCCCAAATTTCGTATTTTTGCCGCAAATTTTTTGGCATGGAGAAAATTGAGAATTACACGAAGAAAGACACCCGTTCGGGGTTCGGAGCCGGCTTAATGGAAGCCGCACAACGCAATGAGAACATTTTCGCCTTGACGGCGGACGTCACGGGAAGCGTGAAAATGGGCGACTTCAAGGCCGCCTATCCGGAGCGTTTCATCCAGTGCGGCATCGCAGAGGCCAACATGATCGGCATTTCCGCCGGTTTGGCCCTGAGCGGCAAGGTTCCCTTCGCCAGCGCATTCGCCGGATTCATCTCCGGGCGTGTCTATGACCAGATTCGCATGACGGTGGCCTACTCGAACCTGAACGTCAAGATCGGCGCGTCGCACTCCGGCATTACCGTGGGCGAAGACGGTGCCACACACCAAATGATGGAGGACCTCGGGCTGATGAAGATGCTGCCGAACATGGTGGTGCTCAACCCCTGCGACTACAACCAGACCAAGATGGCGACCATTGCGGCGGCCGAGTACAACGGTCCTGTCTATATCCGCTTCGGCCGCCCGGCAGTGCCAAACTTCACCGAGGAGAACAAGCCGTTCGTCATCGGGAAGGCGGAAGTGATGCAGGAAGGGACGGATGTGACCATCTTCGCCACTGGCCATCTGGTGTTCCCCGCGCTTCAGGCTGCCGACATGCTGCGCGAAAAGGGCATCTCCGCAGAGGTTGTCAACATCGCGACCATCAAGCCGTTAGACGAGGAGACGATTCTGAACAGCGTCCGCAAGACCGGTTGCGCCGTCACCGCCGAGGAGCATTTCCTCAACGGCGGCATGGGCGACTCCGTCTGCCAGTGCTTGAGCCGCAACCTGCCCGCGCCCGTGGAGATGATCGGCGTTGACGACCATTTCGGCGAAAGCGGCACCCCCGATGAACTGCTGGCTCACTTCGGCTTGGACAAAGAGCACATTGCCGAGGCCTGCCAAAAGGCCATATCACGTAAATAACCTAAAACCAATAAGATGCCGGAAATCACCGACGAATTCATCCTGTCGCTTTTCAGCAATGAGAAGACCAAGGAGAAAGCTTTCGAGATGCTGCTGAAAAAATATCAGAAGCACATCTACTACAACGCGCGGCGCATCACGACCATCCACGAGGACGCGGACGACGTGACGCAGAACGTGTGCATCAAAATATGGAAAAACCTGGACAAATTCCGCAATGAATCGAGCTTGAAGACTTGGATTACCAGAATTTGCGTCAACGAGGCGCTCACCTACATCGAAAAGAAGAAACGGTTGCTGAACTTGGACGACGACAACTACACCGACTTCCTCTTAGTGAGCCAGGCGGACACCAGCACGATGACCCCGAGCCAGATCGAACAGTTCCTTCAGGAGGAAATCACGAAACTTCCTCCGAAGCAACGCGCTGTCTTCACGATGCGCTACTACGATGAAACGCCCTACGCGGAAATGTCGAAGATTTTCGACACTTCCGAGAGCGCGTTGAAAGCTTCCTATCATTTCGCCGCAGAAAAAATCAAAAAAAATATTTCCGAGCGTTTAACCTTTTAGCGATCCCAAAGTCATAGAATCGTAATTTCATTAGCGTTATGATTGACTTAGAGAATATAGACAAGACAGAACATTATCAGATTCCCGAAAACTATTTCGAGGAACTGCCTGGTCGGGTGATGGCCAACATCAAACACGACCAGCACAAGCGCAGAACCATCATCTCCTCGGCCGTAGCCGCCGTGGCTGTGGTCGCCATTGCCGCCGGTATCTTTTTTACCGTCAACACGCCCGAAAAAGAACCCGCCGTCACGCAGACCCAGCAAATCGCCGCCACAGACGTGGAGGAGGAAGCCTTGGAGACCGTAGCCACCGACTACTATAGTGAGGAGTTGGCCATGATGGACTACTATCAATACGTTTATTAACCTAAAAAGTGAATATTATGAAAAGACTATGGATCACACTGGTTGTCATCGTTATGGGAGCAACCTCAGCACTCTTCGCACAAGAAAAGAGTCCTGCCGTTATGGTAAAAGAACGTCTCAACTACATGCGGACGAACCTCACGCTGAGCGGTTCGGAGAACCAAAATTTCTGGAAAGTGTATGAGGAATACCTGAACGCGGAACTGAAGGCGATGGACACCTACCGCAAGAACCTGGAGAAACAGGGCATCAAGTTAGGCGCGTCGGGAACCAACAAGGAAATCATCGACAAGCTGAACGACAAGCAGCTCACCTATCTGCAAGACCAGAAGTTCGAACTGCGCAAGAATTTGCTCAATCTCGAAAATTCCTACTACAAAAAATACAAAGCCATTCTCAGCCCGAAGACCATCCAGAACTTTTACAACTTGGAGTATAGGTATAAAAAGACTCTGACGAGTAAGAAGAAAGAGGTGAAAAAAGAGGATGCGGGTCCTGTGAACACCGGCAAGAAAAAACGCTAAAAGAAAGTGCCCCAACGGCACTTTTTTTTTGTATTTTTGCCCCACCTTAAAATCGGAAAAAAATGAAGCAGTACAATTTCCTGAAAATAGAACTTAACGAGCAAGTATGCATCCTGACCATTTCTGCACCGAAGTCGCTGAATGCCTTAAATTCCAGCATTTTGGGAGAGATGGACGATTTTCTGTCCACTCTTGACAAAGACATCCGCGCACTGGTCATCACCGGCGACGGGGAGAAGTCGTTCGTGGCGGGTGCCGACATTTCGGAGATGCAGCCGCTGAACGCATCGGAAGGCGAGCGCTTCGGCGCTTTCGGAGCCGCTGTTTTCCGCAAAATCGAGACGCTGCCGGTACCGGTCATCGCGGCGGTGAACGGTTTCGCGCTCGGCGGCGGATGCGAACTGGCCTTGGCCTGCGACATCCGCATCGCCTCCACCCGCGCCAAGTTCGGCCAACCCGAGGTCGGGCTCGGCATCATCCCGGGGTTTTCCGGAACCTACCGCTTAGCCAAGATTGCCGGCATGGGTGTCGCCAAGGAGCTCATCTTCACTGGCCGCGCCATCAAAGCCGACGAGGCGTTGCGCATCGGTCTGGTCAACGCCGTCTATGAGCCCGAGCAGCTCATGGAAGAGGCCATGACCCTCGCCAAGCGCATCGTCAAAAACGCCCCCATCGCCGTGCGCTACGCCAAGGAGTGCATCAACGAAGAATACGACCTGCCCGCCGACGAGGCCATCGCCTTCGAGAGCCGCATGTTCGGCAAATGCTTCGACACCAAGGACCAGAAGGCCGGCATGACGGCATTCCTCACCAAACAGGAGGCGCATTTCACCAACGAATAATCATTTCTAACCCCATTTTAAACCACATCTATTATGAAAATTTGTGTTATAGGTACAGGTACCATGGCCAAAGGCATTGTGAAGGCTTTCGCCGCCAAGATGCCCGTGGTTATGAAGAGCAGAACCCAGGCCAGCCTCGACAAGGCGATGGGTTCCATTTCCAAATCGTACGCCAAACTCGTGGAGAAAGGCAAGATTACGGAGGATGCCATGAACGCTATCCTCGGCAACATCACCACCACCACTGACTATGCCACTTTCGCCGATGCCGACCTCGTGATTGAGGCCGCCGTGGAGGACATGCAGCTCAAGAAGGATGTCTTCATGGAACTGGACAAGATTTGCAAGCCGGAGACGATTTTCGCCACCAACTCTTCCTCGCTCTCCATCACGGAGATTGCCGCTTGCACTAACCGTCCCGCACAGTTCATCGGCTGCCACTTCTTCAACCCCGCCGACCGCATGGCATTAGTGGAGGTCATCAAGGGCCAGCTCACCTCCGATGAGACCGCCAAGTGCATCGTCGATCTGACCACCGAAATTGGCAAGACCCCTGTTCCGGTGAACGAGGCCCCCGGCTTCGTGGTCAACCGCATCCTCATCCCGATGATCAACGAGGCTGTGGGCATCCTGGCCGACGGCATCGCCTCCGCCGAGGACATCGACAAGTGCATGATGCTCGGCGCCAACCACCCCATGGGCCCGCTCGCCTTGGCCGACCTCATCGGCAACGATGTGAACCTCGCCATCATGGAGGTACTCTACAAGGAGTTCGGCGACCCGAAGTATCGTCCCCACCCGCTGTTGCGCAAGATGGTTCGCGCCGGACTGCTCGGCCGCAAGACGGGCGAAGGCTTCTACAAATACTAATCGAGAATCAAGGGTGTGTCTGCAAAGGCACACCTTTTTTTATCGTGTCCAGCCCGGCGCATCGCCTCGACTCAACTTTATTTTATAGCCCGTCGCGGCAATCCTGATTTCCAAGCAGTTGACACACTGAGCTGACTCATCCCCCGTACAGATTTTGTTGTCATAGAGGTCGTATTTCTTGCGAACCGACACAGGGGAGAGGTTTGGCATCACCACATTGGCACCGGCCATGAGCCCTTTCTCACGACCCGTTTTGTCGATGGTTCCCAACGCCGTAGTGGAAGGAAGCAAAAGGTCCGGTTTCATCAAACGAAGCAATCCCAACATGAAAAGAGTCTGCGCTGCCGTGCCGCCAGTCTCGTTTGCAAACGGCGTAGCATGGTGTGGCACAAACGGGCCAATTCCCACCATCTGCGGCTGCAACTTTTTGATAAACAGCATATCCTCAGCCAAATATTCCGCTGTTTGATGCGGTGTGCCCACCATAAAGCCAGTGCCCACTTGGTAACCAATCTCCTTCAAGTCCCAAAGACACTGAATCCTTCGCTCATACGACATCCAAGCAGGATGCAACATCGCGTAGTGCTGTGCATTCGCCGTCTCGTGCCGCAGCAGATAGCGGTCAGCTCCCGCATCAAAATACTTTTGGTAACGTTCTTTCGTGCGCTCGCCCAGCGACAAAGTGACCGCACAATCCGGAAAACGTGCCTTAATGTTGCGAATCAGGCGCACCAACACTTCATCGGTGAAATGCCCGTCTTCCCCACCCTGCATCACAAAAGTCCTGAATCCCAAGCGGTAGCCTTCTTCGCAACACTCAAGAATGTCCTCTTCGCTTAAACGATACCGCTCCGCACTGGAATTGCTGTGGCGAATGCCGCAGTAATAGCAGTCGTTGGCGCAATAGTTGGTGATTTCAATCAATCCTCGAAGGAAAACCGACTTTCCGAAAACTTGTTCGCGCACCGCACGCGCCCGTTCGAACAGGAACTGCGCATCCTCTTCTGTATGTCGTGAAATCAATTCGACAAATTCCGCTTTTTCGAGAACTTGCAATTCTTCCAACTTGGAAATCAATGTTTTGCAATCTGACATAACGCCTTTTTTTTCGGCAACAAAAATATATTTTTTTAAGATGCAAAAGCGGAAAGAAGGCTCGTCAGCAATCAAAAATATGTGTACTTTTGCGCCCTAATTCCAACAAAAGATGGCCGGACTCTATATCCATATCCCTTTCTGCAAGTCAAAATGCGTCTATTGCGGATTCTACTCCACCGTGAACAGCAAGGGCTTAGACGATTTCTTGGATGCCCTGACAAAAGAGATGGATTTGCAATGCAAAGGATCAGGTTCCGAAAATTTCCAAACAATCTACTTCGGCGGGGGGACCCCTTCATTCCTGCAACCATTCCAGCTTCAACGAATCATAGACGGCATCAGGAACCATTTCGACATAGCCGACAATGCAGAAATCACCATCGAAGCCAACCCCGAACAACTCACTGCGGATTACTGCACAAAACTCAAAACATTGGGATTCAATCGTTTAAGCATAGGTATTCAATCTTTTCACGATGAAATCCTCCGTTTCTTAGGTCGTAGGCACAGCGCAAAAGAGGCACTCTTAGCCGTGGAGAACGCTCATGCAGCCGGATTCGACAAACTCTCCATCGACCTCATCTATGGAGTCAACGAGCGAGACAATGATTTGTGGGAAAAGGAGTTGAACATAGCTTTCTCCTTGCCGATACGGCATTTTTCCGCCTACGCGCTCACCGTGGAGGAGAATTCGCTGCTCTATAAGCACATCCAGCATCACCGGAAAGTGGAACCCGACGAAGAGTTGGCCGCCAACCAATACGACATTCTGTGCGAGTCGGTAGCGAAATCCCGCTTTTCACAGTACGAAGTCTCCAATTTTGCCGTCCCGGGCGGGGAATCGAAACACAATTCCGCCTACTGGATGCGGATTCCGTATCTCGGTCTTGGTCCGGCGGCGCACTCTTTTGACGGCCTCCACCGATCCTGGAACGCCCCTACCCTATCCGCCTACTTCTCTCAAATCACGGAGAGGAGAACCTTTTTCGAGCGCGAGACGCTGACCGACACCGACCGCTACAACGAGTACCTGCTGTTGCGACTGCGCACCCGCGAAGGCATCGACTTGCAGGAAATGTCCCGCATGTTCGGGCCAGAGCGCACCGCCTCGCTGCTCTGCCATTTCAAGACAGAAGTTCCGAATGAATTTTACGAACACACAGACGAAAAAATACATCTGACCTCGAAAGGTCTTTGGTTCGCTGACGGGATTGCGGGCGATGCCTTCCTATAGCCGCAGAAAAGCGTAGGCTCCCGTCGCCGAAACCTTTTGAGCTCAACCGTTGCGCGAACCTCCGCATCGCAGCATTAGGACGTCCTTTCCACAGAATCCCTCGCGCGTCATCGGTTCAATCCAGAATCGGTTTCGTTTCAAGTAGTTCATCTCTAATGAATTATGCCGATAAAGATAAAAAATTAACACTTCGTTGTAAACATTCAACAATGAATGCAGCATAGAGACGTAAAAGAAAATATGTATTTTTGCCGCACCAAAACCAAACCATTATGGAAAAGAGATACATCATCAGCGGCGGCGGCACCGGCGGCCACATTTTTCCGGCCTTATCCATCGCCAACAAAATCAAGGCAGAAAACCCAGACGCGAAGATATTGTTCATCGGGGCAAGCGACAAAATGGAGATGCGCCGTGTGCCCGAGGCCGGCTATCCTATTGAAGGGCTGGAAATTTACGGCATCCACCGAGAGAAGTCGCTCAGCGGGATGATGTGCAACCTGCGCCTGCCTCTGGTGATGTTGCAGGCCATGCGCAAGGCCAAGAAAATCATGCGCGATTTCAAGCCGGACCTCGCCATCGGGGTCGGAGGGTTTGCCAGCGGTCCCGCACTGAAAGCTGCCAGCCAACTCGGCATCCCGACTTTGCTGCAGGAACAGAACTCCTATCCCGGCATCACCAACAAGATGCTGGCCAAAAAAGCCAAGACCATTTGCGTGGCTTACGACGGCCTCGAACGCTTCTTCCCGCCGGAAAAAATCATCAAGACCGGCAACCCCATCCGCAAGGAAATCCTGCAAATGGAGCGCAAGACAGAAGCAGCCTACCGATACTTCAACTTCTCCTCTGAAAAAAGGACCGTCCTCGTGGTCGGAGGCAGCCTCGGCGCCCGCACCCTCAACCAAACCATGGCCGCCCATCTCGACGAATTCCGCAAGGCCGACCTGCAACTGCTATGGCAGACCGGCGAGCAATTTTACCAAAACATCGACCCTGAACTGTTGAAACAACAGGACGAACATATACGCATCGTGCCTTTCATCAAGAACATGAACGACGCTTACAGCATAGCGGATGTCATCGTGTCGAGAGCCGGTGCTCTGGCCCTCGCAGAACTGGCCATCGTGGGTGCGCCCACCATTCTCGTGCCGTTCCCTTATGCCGCCGAAGACCACCAGACATCCAACGCCAAGGCCCTGTCCAGCAAAGACGCCGCCTTGCTCATCCCCGACAAAGAGGCAGCCGAAAAGCTGATTCCCACGCTCATGCAGCTAACCGAAGACCCGCACCGCATGCAAGTTCTCGGCAACAACATCCGGCAATTCGCCCTTCCCGATGCCATCGACCGAATCTACGAAGAAATCGTGAAATTAGCCTAAACGATTGGCTGTTCAATTTTTGTTCATAAAAACTATCGCCACGGGAGGGCACCTCAACGGAAAAAAAAGTATAATTGCAACCCGTTGGGAGCAACGGGGTTCCCTCCTCTAAATTATTAGTAATCAAATAAAACCGCAAAATTATGGGTGGATTTTTTGGAATTGTATCGAACGAACCTTGCATTACGGATTTGTTCTACGGAGTGGACTATCATTCGCATCTCGGAACGAGGCGCGCCGGAATCGTGACCTACCAACAGGAAGGGAAACTGTTCCGCCGTTCCATCCACAACATCGAGAACTCCTATTTCCGGACCAAGTTCGGGGACGACCTCGGCAAATTCACGGGCAATTCCGGCATCGGTGTCATCAGCGACACGGACGCCCAACCCATTGTGGTAAATTCCCACTTGGGGCGATTCGCCATCAGCACCGTAGCTAAAATCAACAATATCAGCGAGTTGGAACAGGAATGTCTCGACTGCAACCAGCAATTCACCGAGCTCAGCTCCGGCACCACCAATCCCACCGAACTCATCGCGCTGATGATCACCCGCAAACACGATTTCGTGGAAGGCATACAATATGTATATAATAAAGTAAAGGGTTCTTGCTCCATCCTCATACTCACCGAAGACGGCATCATCGCCGCCCGCGACTATTATGGGCGCACCCCCATCGTCATCGGCAAGAAGGATTCCGGTTTCGCGTTGGCCTCCGAGAACCACAGCTTCGCCAACCTGAACTACGAGACCGTCCACTACGTCGGGCCCGGCGAAATCGTGAAAGTCACCGCCGACGGATTCCAACAACTGCTTGCCCCCAACCCCAAAATGCAGATCTGCTCCTTCCTGTGGATTTATTACGGCTATCCGTCCGTAAACTACGAAGACATCAACGTGGAGGACACACGCTACCGTTACGGTTATGCCATGGGCAAAAACGACGATGTGGATGCCGACTTCGTGTCAGCCATCCCCGATTCCGGCATCGGCATGGCGCTGGGCTACGCCACCGGCAAAGGCATCCCCTACCAGCGCGCCATGGTCAAATACACCCCCACCTGGTCGCGCAGCTTCATGCCTTCCAACCAGGCGATGCGCGAACATGTGGCCAAGATGAAACTGCTGCCCAACCGCGACTTGCTGCGGGGCAAGCGTATCGTTTTCTGCGACGACTCCATCGTGCGCGGCACACAACTGCGCGACAACGTGCGCAAAATGTACGAGTACGGCGCCAAAGAGGTGCATATCCGCATCAGCTGCCCGCCTTTGCTCTACGGCTGCGAGTTCCTCAACTTTTCCGCCTCCAAAACCCAAATGGAGCTCATCACCCGCCGCGTCATCAAGGAACTTGAGGGCGATGACAGCAAAAACCTCCATCTCTTCCTCGACAGCACCACCAAAGAATACGCCAACATGGTGGAAATCATCCGCAAGCACCTCGGCGTGGACACCCTGAAATTCAGCACGCTGGATATGATCACCGATGCTATCGGACTGCCCAAAGACCGACTCTGCACCCACTGCTTCGACGGTTCCTCCTACGGATTCTAATCTATATGCCAACCGAGAACTACCTTCTTCTGGGACAAAAAAGACGCCTCATCGAGTCGCTCCGGCAAAAGGGCATTACCGATGAAAATGTGCTCAACGCCTTCGACAAAATGGAACGGCACCGTTTTTTGGAATCGGTATTGTGGCCACGCGCATACGATGACGAAGCGCTGAAGCTGACTACCGACCAGACCATCTCGAAGCCCTCCACCGTTGCATTCCAATCGCAGCTGTTGGAGGTGAAGCGCGGGATGAAGGTGTTGGAGATAGGTACCGGATCCGGGTTCCAGGCCGCCATCCTGTACGCCATGGGGGCGAAGGTTTTCACAGTGGAACGGCAGATTGCGCTGTTCAAACGCACCAAGCCGCTGTTAGACAAGCTTGCGCCATCGGTGGTGACCTACTACGGCGACGGGTTCAAGGGGTATCCCCAATTCGCCCCCTACGATCGGGTCATCGTCACCTGCGGCGCACCGAACGTCCCGCAAGCGCTCCTCGACCAGTTAGTCACAGGAGGAATTATGGTGATTCCCGTGGGTGTGGAATCCCAGACCATGAAGAAAATCGTAAAAATCAGCGAAACGGAATACGAGGAAGAAGATTTCGGGAACTTTCTCTTTGTCCCGATGCTGAAGGAGCGAGTGCGACGATAGACGACCTACCGAGACACTTCCTCCGTACCGCCAGAGTGAAACTTCATCGCTTTGACAAAGCGGTATGTGCCGCTGGCGTTAAGCGTGGCGATGCCGTAGATGAAATAGTCGGAGCTTTTCAGCAGGCCACAGACGTATGCCGTGTCAATTTTTGCCAGCTGACTGTTGCACAACGACTTAGCCTGCGCATCGTTCTCTGCCAAAGAGGTTCCTTCAAAGGTGACCAGTTTGTTGTATTCCACATTATCCGCAAAATAACGTTCCAACTCTTGCCATTGCGAAGCCTCAACGGAACCGGACTGGTGCCCAAGGCAACCGATGGTGTATTGTGTGGAGACCTTTTCCGTGCATGCGGCGAAGATAAGGGCGAGGCAAGCGACCGCTATATATACCTTTCTTTTCATAATCATTCATTCTACAATTAACTTGCAAAAATAACACATTTCGAGATAAAAAAAAGGGAGCTGGGAATATATAATCAACATCTTTTTGTTACTTTTGCGGCCCGAAATCAAATCAAAATGAAAATCACCGGATTCATATTCGCCGCAGGGTTGGGCACGCGCCTGTATCCTCTCACCGCAAGCAAGCCGAAAGCATTGGTCAGATACAACGGGCGGACGTTGTTAGACCACGCCATCGGGAAGCTCTTTGCCAGCGGCATCACAGACATCATCGTGAACGTCCACCATTTTCCTGACCTGATGATTGACGCGCTTCGGCAGCATCCTCAGGCAGAGCATCTCCATGTCTCCGACGAGCGAGCCTATCTCCGCGACACGGCCGGAGGGCTCAAATTCGCAGAACCGCTGTGGGGAGGAAGCGACCTGCTGCTACTCTACAATGTGGACATTATATCCAATATCGACCTCAACAAAGTGATTAACAGGCATATAGAAACAAATGCCGAAGCCACACTTGCCGTCAGGCACCGCACCACCCAACGCTACCTGCTTTTCGACGAGGCGGACGGACAGCTTTGCGGATGGCGCAACGTGAAAACGGGCGAGGAACTCATCTCCAACCCCTGCCCAAATCCTGACGCACTGGCTTTCAGCGGGATTCATATCCTGAACGCGAAGTTTGCCCGCGAAATCCCCTCCGTCGAGAAGCAGTCCATCACCCAGTTCTATCTCCAACAGTCGGCGACGCACCGCATCTGCGCGCACATACACGACGAGGACGAATGGATGGATGTCGGTAAATTTGAGGAGTTCCATAACTTGTTGTCATAGCCGTGCTTATACACTGACCGCACGGCTTTACACTTTTTTTTCAAAAAATCAAGAGGCTAATTGTATTTTTTTGAACTTTTTTTTTGTTAATTTTGCGAGATGAAAATTTGATTTCATATTTGACTATAACGTATTAAGATTTAGAGAAATAGCGATAAAATAAAGAAACTTAAACTGCAAATGGAAAAAGAGCTACCCTCACATACTACAGTTTGGAATCAGTGTCTGGAGATTATACGGGACACAGTGTCGCCGGAAGTGTATTCGACCATATTCGAACCCATCAACGCCGTAGCTTTGGATGACAAGCTGCTCACCTTGGAGCTTCCGAGCCTCTGGTACAAGGAAATTCTGGAAGAGCATTATGTCAGTCTGCTGCGAACCGTCATCCGGAAATTGCTGGGCAACGACGCAAAGCTGCGCTACAAAGTGTTGGTGGAGCGCGGCCGAACGCCTTCCCAGTCCACCTCAATGACCATCGCCCCTTCGGAGCGCCCGGCCGTCAAGAATCCGCCCATAATGCCCCCGTTAGACGTCAACAGCATGGACAACAAGGACATACCCGGGCCTTTCATCGTCCCCGGCATCAAGAAAACGCCCATTCCGTCCAACCTGTCGGAAACTCTGACTTTCGACAACTACGTGGTCGGAGACTGCAACCGGCTGGCCTACGCCGCTGGCATGTCCATCGCCAAGGCCCCGGGACAGACTCCCTTCAATCCGCTCTTCATTTATTCCGAAGTGGGGCTCGGCAAAACGCACCTGGTCAACGCCATCGGCATCCAGACCAAGATCAACTTCCCCGACAAAATCGTCATCTACGTGAGCGCCGACACTTTCTACCAACAGTACATGGAGGCCGTGAAAAGCGACAATCTCAACGACTTTTACTGGTTCTACCAGGCGGTTGACATGCTCATCATCGACGACATCCAGTTCATTTCCGGCAGCAAGACGAAGACCCAAGAAGCCTTCTTCCAGATTTTCAATCACTTGCACCAGCTCAAGAAGCAGATCATCATGACCTCCGACAAGTCGCCGGTCGATATCACAGGCTTCGAGCCTCGTCTGTTGAACCGTTTCAAATGGGGGTTGGCCACCGACCTGCAGGTGCCCGACCTGGAGACACGTACTGCCATCATCACCAAGAAGCTGGAGAACAACGGCATCGAGTTCTCGAAAGAGGTCATCGACTATCTGGCACTGCGCATCACCTCCAACACCCGCGAACTGGAAGGCGCCATGATCGCCATCCTCGCGCAGGCCTCGCTCAACCACCGCGACATCACGCTCGACCTTGCCCGCGAAATGGTCGATAAATACGTGAAATCCACCGCCAAGGAGATCTCCATTGAGTACATCCAGAAAATTGTGTGCGACTACTTTGGCATCTCCGTGGAGGCCATCAACGCCAAGACACGCAAACGCGAAATCGTGCAGGTTCGCCAAATCAGCATGTATTTCGCCAAAAAATACACCCACCTGCCCCTCTCCGTCATCGGCGCGTACTGCGGAAACAAAGACCACGCGACAGTTTTGCATGCATGTCGCACCATACGGAACCTCAGCGAAACCGACAAGAAAATGAAGCAGTATATTTCCGACATTGACAAAAAAATGAAAATCGGAAATATTTAGTGGACAATATTAAAAAATAAACATTATATTTGCGGCGCGTTTTTTTGAGAGACTAAAATGAAAAAACATTGGGTAAAAAAAGAGCTTCCTGACGAGGCAGTTGTATCACAACTATGTGAGCATCTGCATCTTGAGCGTCCGTTGGCCACGCTTTTGGCACAACGCGGCATCGCCAACGTGCAGGATGCGCGCGACTTTTTTGAGCCCAACATCGAGAAACTTCATGACCCGTTCCTGATGAAAGACATGAACGTCGCCGTGGAACGTCTCTCCAAAGCCATTGTCCATGACGAACGAATAATGGTCTATGGCGACTACGACGTGGACGGAACCTCGGCCGTCGCGTTGCTCTACTCTTTCCTCTGCAAAATCCATGGGTCCGATGCCCACGAATACATCAAATACTACATCCCCGACCGCTATACCGAAGGTTACGGCATCACCGAGAAGGGCATCCAATACTGCCGCGACAACGGCATTAACCTGCTGATTTCCCTTGACTGCGGCATCAAGGCCAACGACATGGTCGATTTGGCCAACCAATACGGCATCGACGTCATCATCACCGACCACCACTTGGAGGGCGAAACCCTGCCCAACGCCGTCGCCATCCTCGACCCCAAGCGCAAGGACTGCCCATACCCCTACAAGGAACTCTCCGGCTGTGGAGTCGGGTTCAAGTTGGTGCAAGGCTACTGCCAACGCAACGGGCTTCCCGACGAGCTTTGGTTAGAACGCATGGACCTCGTGGCCGTGAGCATTGCCTGCGACATCGTGGCCATCACCGGCGAGAACCGCATCTTCGCCCATTTCGGCCTGGAAATGATCAACAAGATTCCACGCATGGGCATCCGCTCCATCCTCGACCAGGCTGGCATCAAAATGAGAACCTATCCCCCATTCAGCGAGGACACCATCTTCACAAGAGTCATATCCATCTCTGACTTAGTATTTTACGTCGGACCTCGTATCAACGCTGCAGGGCGCATCAAAAGTGCCAAGGAGTCTGTCCGCCTTTTTATTGTAGAAGACGAAGACAAGTCCATGGAAATCAGCACCCGCATCAACAAACAGAACAACGAACGAAAGCAAAAAGACAAGAACGCCACTGAAGAGGCGATGGACATGATCCGCAACTCCCACGAGTTCGAGAACCGCAAAAGCATCGTCATCTACAACCCGCAGTGGGAAAAAGGCATCATCGGCATCGTGGCTTCCCGCCTCGTGGAGGAGTTCTACAAGCCCACCATCGTGCTTATGAGCTCCGATGACGGCCTCATCACCGGATCCGCCCGGTCCGTCAAAGAATTTAACATTTACGACGGCATCGACTCCTGCGCCGACCTGCTGGAGCACTTCGGAGGGCACAAGTACGCCGCTGGACTGACCATGAAGCAGGAAAACTTGGAGGAATTTTCCCAACGCTTTGAAGAATACGTGAAAGAGAATTTGGATGAATCCGCCTACGAGCCCGAAATCACGGTGGACATGTCCTTGAAACTCTCCGAAATCACCCCACATTTCTTGAAAAACCTTAAAAAATTCGCCCCTTTTGGACCAGGGAACATGGAGCCCATCTTTGAAACCGACAACGTGGTGGATGAAGGCAATGCCCGCATTGTGGGCGACAAGCACTTGAAATGCAGAGTGTTAAGTCCTTTCGAGCGCGGAAACTCCTTTGATGGCATCGCGTTTAACCAAAAATCGCAACTTCACGTCATCAGCAACTCCAAACCTTTCAATGTGCTCTACCACGTGGAGGAAAACCGTTGGAACAACACCGTAACCACACAGCTGAACATCAAGGACATAGAGCCTGCTTCGGCGGAAAAGTCACAAGACACGCCTCAAAAAACCGACCCGATAGATGACTATGCCTACCGAACCAGCAGTGACAGAAAAAAGGATTTTCCCGCCTAAAAACATCGCAAATAGCTTGACTCAATGAAGATAGCTGTAAATACACGCCTGCTGCTGAAAAACAGATTGGAAGGCATCGGTATTTTCACACGCGAAACGCTCCAGCGAATCACAAAAGCACACCCGGAGCACCAATTTTACTTCCTCTTCGACCGTCCATACGACGAGTCATTTCTTTTCTGCGACAACATCAGCCCGATAGTCGCTTATCCGCAAGCGCGGCACCCCTATCTATGGTATCTTTTTTTCGAATATGGCATCCCGTTGAAGCTCAGGTCGATACGACCGGACTTATTCCTTTCCACCGACGGTTGGATTCCAACAAAATTGAACATTCCCGTGGTCAACGTCATTCACGACCTCAACTTCAAGCACCATCCCGAATTTGTACCGCCCGTAGTTCGACGCTACTACGACCGTTTCTTTCCGAAATTCGCCCGCAACAGCACCCGGATAGCCACCGTTTCCGAGTTCAGCAAACAGGACATTCACGACAGCTACCAGGTCCCGACAGACAAAATTGACGTGGTTTATAACGGGACAAATCCAGCCTACAAGCCCCTTTCTGAGGAACAAAAGAGAACCATCCGGCAGCAATACACCAATGGTTGCGACTATTTTTTGTTCGTCGGTCTCATACATAAGCGGAAGAACCTTGACAATATTTTCCGTGCTTTCGATCGATTCAAAGAACAGACCGGAGCAGCCACAAAATTAGTGGTGGTGGGAGACAAAAAATGGTGGGCTGGCGAGATTGAGAACACATACCTCCAAATGCGCTACCGGGAAGACGTAATCATGCTTGGCCGTCAGCAAACGGATGTGCTGAGTGCTCTTACCGCGTCCGCCACAGCGCTGGTCTATGCCTCCCTGTTTGAAGGCTTCGGGCAGCCGATTGTGGATGCCTTCAACGCACACACGCCCGTCATCACCTCCAACCTATCCTCCATGCCCGAAGTGGCCGGAGACGCCGCCCTGCTCGTCAATCCCTACCGCGAAGAGGAGATTGCCGATGCCATGTGCCAACTGCAACAAAACCCTGCTTTATGTCACGCATTGGTCGAAAGAGGGATGGCCCGGAAAGATCTTTTCACCTGGGACCGAACAGCGGAATTGCTTTGGGAGACCCTTGAAAAGGCCCTGCCGTGAAGCTGGCAAAAAAAAGACAGGGTTGAAACAACCCCGTCTCATCAAAACACAACAAATTATGATAGCGTCTAATCCAAAAGATTAGAACTTGCTTTCGTTTTCCAAGAGCATTTTGTTCTTCTTATTGTATTGAAGAATCAACATCGCTTCCAGACAAATACAGACCGCCATGATGACGATGGCCACCACCACCATGGAACCGTGTCCAGCCTTGGTGAAGAAAGCCCCTTCGCGGAAGAACGTGAAGAAGAGTACAATGTTCATCAACCAGACACTCACCAGCAGGAAGCCCCACCAAATGGACATCACAAGACCGGAATTATCGACTTTGTTTTCATCTCTTGCCACAATGCCGGCGTTTTCGAGCGCATAGTCCGTTTCACCCCAAACTTCCTTGAAGAAGGAGAGAGGTTTAATAAGATTATAGATAGGAACGAACCATGCCACGTAAGACATCCAGGGCTTCATGCCGTCTTTCATCCAAGGCGCAATCTCATGCAGGTTCTTGTTGTTCTTGGCGCCCCACAAAGCGAAAAGAAGGGTTTTCAGCAGGAACGCGACAATGGTGATACAGGCCAACACCCAGAATTTCTTCTTGGCGGCATCATTGTCAGCATTCAGCTGTTCCCAATTCTTTTGTACAGGGCCGTACTCCTTTTCCAGCTCGGCCACTTTCACCAAATTGTCCTCACGCTGTTTTTTCTTATCGGCCAAGGTCTGCTTGGTCACCTCAATACTTTCACTAAGCGCTTTCTTTTCATCCTTCGTAGTGGCGGTCTTTTGCTGAAGAGTATCTAATTTGTACTGATAATAAGCGACTTCCGCACTGTCTTGTTTCAACGGATGCTGTGCTGTGGCATACGCCTCATACAACTTGTTGTAATGATTACGCTCTTGAACCACGGCCGCGTTGGTCTTGTCAAATTTCATCAAAAAAAGCATGGCGATGACAAAGAGAGCCAAAACAACCACGTTGCAAAGCAGAATAAGCTTGCCCAAAGAGGTGTTGTCTGTCAATTTTTTCATATTCAAACTTATTTTATATTACTAATTTTCAATAACTTATGAAACAAAACAACTTTTTTCAAAGCGTAGCAAAAGTAATAAAAAAATCAATACCTTTACGGTTCTTCAAAAAAAAGCCGCCAAAGGTGCCGATATCACTCTTTTTCCAGAGCCAGACTGATTCTTTTACGTTCCACCTCAACCCCTTCCACTTTCACCATAACTTTCTGGTTGAGATGAACCACCTCAGACGGGTCGGAGATTCGGCGGTCGCTCAAACGACTGATGTGGATCAAGCCATCTTGGTGGACTCCGATGTCCACAAAACAGCCGAAATTGGTGATATTGGTGATGATTCCGGGCAGCACCATGCCGACAGTCAAGTCGTGAATGGTGTGCACATTCTTGTCGAACTCGAACATCTCGAACTGCGTGCGCGGGTCGCGGCCCGGTTTCGCCAGTTCCTTCATAATGTCCTCTAACGTGGGCATTCCAACCTTGTCTGTTATATAGTTCTGCAAGACAATCTGTTGCCGTAAATCCTTGTTTTTAATCAGGTCAGAAACGGAGCAGTGCAGGTCGTCAGCCATACGTTGCACGATCTTGTAGCTTTCCGGGTGCACGGCACTACCGTCGAGCGGGTTTTCAGCCTCGCGGATGCGCAGGAAACCGGCGGCCTGCTGGAAAGCTTTCGCTCCGAAGCGTGGCACCTTTTTCAAGGCTTCGCGGGAGGCGAACGGTCCGTTCTCGTTCCGGTAGTCGATGATGTTCTGCGCCAAGGCAGGACCGACCCCCGAAACGTACGACAGCAGTTGCTTGCTCGCCGTGTTCAATTCAACGCCCACATAGTTGACGCAGCTTTCCACCGTCGTCTGCAGACTCTCCTGCAGCATCTTCTGGTTCACATCGTGCTGATACTGCCCCACCCCGATGGATTTCGGGTCGATTTTGACCAATTCGGCAAGCGGGTCCATGAGACGGCGCCCAATGGAGACGGCACCGCGCACCGTCACGTCGTAGTCAGGGAACTCCTCGCGGGCCACCGGCGAGGCCGAATAGACCGACGCGCCGCTTTCGTTGACCATAAAGGCCTTGACCTCGCGTTCAAAGGGAATGTGACGCACGAAGTTCTCCGTTTCGCGCCCTGCAGTGCCGTTTCCGATGGCGATGGCATCCACTTTATACTGAAGGACCAACCGCTTCAGCTTGTCGGAGGCCAGCTTGTACTGCGCCACCGGCGGATGCGGGTAAATCGTCTCGTTGTAGAGCAGCTTGCCCTGCGGGTCAAGGATAACGACCTTGCAACCCGTTCGGAAGCCAGGGTCGATGGCCAGCGTGGTGACCTGTCCCAAAGGGGCTGCCAGCAGGAGCTGCCGGGCGTTTTTCGTGAACACGGAGATGGCTTCCTTGTCAGCCTTTTCCTTGTAGAATTTGCGCATTTCTGTCTCCATCTGGGGTTGGAGGAGCCGTTTGTAGGAGTCAACGGCAGCCTGCCAGACCTGTTGGGCGCAGTTGCTGTTGTTCCTTATAACACGATGCTTCAAATCGGCGAGCGTCCGCTCTTCGTCGGGAGCGATGTGCACACGCAGGATGCCCTCCTCCTCGCCGCGCAGCATGGCCAAGATGCGATGCGACGGGGCTTTGGCAAGCAATTCCTCCGCCTTGTAATAGATACGGTACTTTTCGTCCTCATCGACTTTGTCAGGAATCAGACGAGTGGAGATACGGCTGTAGCGGAGGAACGTACCGCGCAAGCGGTTCCGGACTCCGACATTTTCGCTAATCAGCTCAGCAATAATGTCGCGAGCTCCAGCGATGGCCTCCTCTTCGGAAGCCACGCCTTTTTCCTCGCTGACATACTTCGCCGCTTCGCGCTGCAGGTCAACCGGGCGTTGCTGCCAAAGCAGTTTCGCCAGCGGCTGCAGCCCTTTCTCCACAGCGACCGACGCACGGGTCTTGCGTTTGGGGCGATACGGGAGGTAGAGATCCTCCAAGACAGCCATCGTCTCCGCCTGCTCGATTTTCTCACGCAGTTCAGGGGTAAGCTTGCCTTGCTCAGAAATAGAGTCTAAGATAGCTGCGCGACGCTTGTCAAGCTCCAACCACTTGATATAAAGCTCTTTGATGTTTCCAATCTGCACCTCATCCAACGACCCCGTCGCCTCCTTACGATAACGGGAGATGAACGGGATGGTGGCACCGGTCTCCATCAAGTCAAGCGTGTTCCGCACCTGCTCCTCGGAAAGGTTCAGTGCCTGCGCAATCCGTAACGCATAATTCTGTTCCGACATTCTTTTGCTTTTTTACATTTTTAGCTAACCAGCCAACAGCTAACAGCTAACAGCTAACAGCCAACAGCTAACAGCCAACAACTACTTCACAATCTCCAGCAACTCGATGTCAAACACCAGCGGAGAATACGGGGGGATAGCGCCTCTACCCTCGCGGTATGCCATTTCAGAAGGGATAAGGACCGTCACCTTGTCACCCACTTTCATCGTGGAAACGACGGCGTCCCAACCGGGGATCACCTGGCCAGCGCCCACGGTGAACTTGAACGGTTCGTCATCATCGGAGCTGTCGAAAACGGTTCCGTCAACGAAACGGCCAATATAATTCACTTTCACCGTCTGCAGGGGCTCGACCTTGTCGCCGTTTCCTTTCTTGACCGTTTTCACATAGACGCCGGTGGGCTGCAATTTCAGACCAGGATTCTTTTCCAAATACTCATCGATTTTCCCTTTTTCCTCATCTCTGCTGACCTCGAGTTTCGCGTCGTATTCGGCTTTCTTTTTCTCAAATTCGGCTTTCGGCATCACGCCATAGAGCAACACTTCCAGGTAAAGCGGGTCTTCGCCGAAGGGGTATTCCTGCTCCATCATCGTCTCAAAGAACTTCGGCCCATCAAAAATAAAAGTGGCAGTGTCTTCCACATGCATCATGCGGAGAGCTTCGAACATATCGCCTTCATAGAGAGAATCCATGAGCATCTCATTGGGAAGGGGCCCGAACAGCGTCGAGTCGCCAGCGCGCAAAGTGAGGAGAACGCCCACCAGATCGCCGGTTCGGGGAGAAATGGCGGTATCGTGAATATCTCCATAGAACTTGTAATAGATTCCGGATTTGGTTTTCTTGAATCCTTTGTACTTGCTACATGCGCCAAAAGCCAAAACGGTGGCCACAGCCAACCCGATCAATGCTAATTTCGTGAAATTTTTCTTCATTTTCGTTTTTTTTCGATTTATAACTATTATTTCAAAACTTTCAACAATTCGATGTCATACACTACCGGGGTGAACGGCGGAATGTTGTAAACTTCACTTCCGTTGTCTCCAAAAACAAGCGAGGAAGGCAAAATCACGGTTATCTGGTCGCCTTCATTCATTTCTTGCACCATAATATCGATGCCGCGCGACATCTCACCGGTGCCAATTGTGAACGAGAGGGGATGTGACGGATCCAATCTGCTTTCAAACACGGTATTGTCCAACCGTCTGGCGCGAAACAGGATTTCCACCGTCTTGTTTTTCTTGGCTTTGGCCCCGTTACCTCTCTTGGTGTAAGTATAGTATATGCCCTTGTGAACGGTATTGAGATGATATTGGTTGGCATACGCGTGAATCAGGGAATCCTCGCGCTGGCGTTGCCGTTTACGCTGCGCCCGAAACTGATCCTCGGCATTCTCTATTTTCTTCTTTGACAAAATTTTAAGGAGTTTTATGTCTGCATAAATGGGTGTCTTGCCGTACGGATAGTCACCCATTCCGAGAAACTCTTCATAGAATTTCTTCCCTCCGAAAATGAACGTGGCGCTGTCACCGAGGTGCATTTGGCGCAAGGCGGAATAGATGTCGCCTCGATACAGCTCGTCAATCAGCATGTTGTTTTGGGTCATGGGAGAGAGCACGGAATCGCCGATCCGGAGCCCCATATTCACCATCACAAAATCGCCGACTTCCGGCTGCGCATTATCCTTGTTCAAGACGTGGTATTGGTAATAGAAGCCCGACGAGCGTTTGAATCCGCTGGGTTTCCGGCAGGAGACGGCTGTAAAACACAGCAAGGCAAGAATCATCCAAATCAGACAGTCTTTCCTCATTTCAATCATTCATTATATGGGTTCGGTATATAGGTTTCCGGTATTTTTTCGTTTCTATCTAACACTCTGATTTCCATCATAAAAGGTTGGAGGCCCTGAATGCGGTCGCCGTCACCGGCCACGCCATAGCCAAGATACGAAGGAATCACGAGCCGTGCCTTCGCCCCGGGTCTCAGCATTTGCGACACTTCGTGCAGTGCATCGATTTCCTCGGAACGGTTCACCACGAAGACTTTCACGCCACTGCTGTCGGAACTATAGACCTGTTCTCCGGACAGCAGGAACGTGCGGTACTCCATCGCCACGCGGTCTCCCTCCTTGAAGGGTTCCCCGGAGCCCGACTCCAGCACCTGCACATACAGTCCCGTGGGAGTGCGCTGCATATTCCAGCCGTAACGCCGGATGAACATTTGCATCTCATCGTTCTCGCGCCGCATGATGTTCTTATTGCCCTCCACGTAAGGCGCGTCCTTGTCCTCTTTCGGGGCCTCCGACGAAGACACCACGCTGCCCGTAGCCTTGCGGTCGCGACAAGCGGAAAAGCTGCCTAAGAGCAGGCACATCATTATGATTACAAGGACTTTACGCATATTTTTATCCTTGCACCGAAGCATTGTCTATCACGGCTTTCTCGAAATGGGCGATGGCCTCTTCCATGGTGCCGTGGTAGAAAGCACCGGCGGCGTTGGCATGCCCCCCGCCCTCGAAATACTTGCGGGCGAACTTGTTCACATCGACCACCCCCTTCGAGCGGAACGACACACGGATGCGATTGTCACGCTCTGTGAAGAAAGCCGTATAGTGCACCGATGCCAGCGACAGGCCGTAGTTCACGAAGCCTTCCGTGTCACCAATCTGGAAACCATTGTCTATCAGGTCCTTTTTAGTCAAATACATGTAGGAAGCCCCGTACTCCGGCATCACCACCAGTCGCTGCGAAAGGGCAAGGCCAAGCAGTTTCATCCTGCTTTCCGTATAGTTATCATAGACCTTGCGATGGATTTCCTCGCCATTGACCCCCGTTTCGATGAGATGGCGCAACACATCGTAGGATTCCGGGTAGTCGCAGGTATAGGACATCGAGCCCGTGTCGGTGATAATGCCTACATAGAGGCACTCGGCTACTGGCTGCGAAACAGGTTTTCCCGGGGTGAGATATTTGTACAAGAAATTGTAAACCAGTTCCGAGGCAGACGTGGTGAGATGAGTGGAGTACATCACGTCGCACTTGATGTCGGGCTGGACGTGATGGTCGATGAGGACTTTGAACGCCGGGGATTTGGGGATCGAGTTCTGGAGATCCTGTCCGGCGCGGTGCGGCGCGTTCATATCGACCACAAAGAGGATGTCGGCCTCCTTAATGCGTTTGCGGGCCTCCACGAGATGTTCCTGCGCCACGATTATATGTTCAGCACCGGGCATCCATTTCAGGAAACCGGGAAAAGGGTTGGGGGAGATGACCGAGACCTCGTATCCCGCGTCACCAAAATAGTGGTACAATGCCAAAGCACTGCCCAGCGCGTCGCCGTCTGGGTTGAAATGGAAGACAATCGCGATGGTCTTCGCACCCTGCAACGCGGCCTGAATTTTCTGTATATCCTGTTCTTCCAACGTTTCAGATTTTGAATCGGCAAAAATAATAAAAATTCGATAAAATGTTGAATGTAAAATACGCGGTGCCTGACCGGGACAACCCAACCCGCCAATCACGCGATTCCGACCCGCCCGACACAGCCGCGTTTTGCGGAATAGTACACCAGAGACACACTGCTACGATTATCCTACATCCGGGAATCATCCCTACATAACTCCAATTTCCCTTCGATTTCAAAGCAAGAAATACAAAAAAAACGCCCACAGACTGCGGGCGCTTTAATGATTGTACTTGTTTTAACAAACCTTATGCAACCACGGTATCGCGTTGGAACACCATCGGGAAAGTAATGACAGTGTCATTCTCATCCGTGAACTGGAAGTTGATGGTGATCGTGTCATCGCTGTCGCTGTAGGTGAAGTTGATCTGATAGTTGATGGGATCGCCGTTCTCATCGGTGCCGACAGCGGTCAGGGTGCCGGTGTGGGTAGAAGCGTCATAAACGTAAGCAAGATCCATCTGCTCAATCTCTTCCATCGTGTATTCGCCATTCATTTCCATGGCATTGAGGATGACCACATTGTCGCTGAAAGTGATGTGCGCATACTGGTTGTCGAAATTGATTTGGATACCCATGGCCTCAGCGTCGAGATCATTAGAATCACTGCAAACAATACCGCTAAGATCAACACCCATGCTTGTGAGCAGGTCGTTGAGGGTAAGGGAAGCGGTCCAGTCAGTGCCAATAAGGTCGGAAGTAGCCGTCACCTTGGGTTGAACGCCGGCGTTTCCACCGTTTTCAAGGGTAATGTCCTCATGTTGACAAGAAGCCAGACAGAGCGCGAAAGCAGCGATTGCGATAACGAAAATGTTCTTTTTCATACTTTTTGATTTTTACTTTGATTGATTATTGATTAATTTTGATTGTTTCTACCATAAGAACGTAACGAAACTTCTAAAAACTACAGACAAGAAAATTTTTTTTATTGCCGGTCAAACTGCAGTTGATAGAGGAAATCACCATCCTCGCTTCCGAAGTCGGGACGGGAGAGCACCATGGTATTGCCGGAGATCCAATTGACATCCCAACAACCTCCGCCATTCGGAAGCAATTCGCTGCACAACTTACCCTCGTCCGAGAGACTCCAGCTGGAGTTGTCGGCGAACGAGCTTCCGTCAACATTAGTGACTGTCACGGTCATAGTGCCATCTTCTAAAAAAGAATAGTTCATGAATCCGCCATCGATATCCGGAATGAAGGTTTCCCCATCCAGCAGTTGGCCATCAGCGTCTATCGCCTTCACTACCACGCAGTTGAAATGCCAAGTACCGATGATGTTCGCAGCAGTGACAGCCGGCGGTGCCGAAGCGTAGGCCATTCCATTCCAGGTGCCGTTACTGTAGGTGACCACAACGGTGCGCCCCTCCTTCTCCATCTCCTTCATCCAAGCCTTCATCTCTTCACGACTGGCTGTACTGAACGTCTTGGCCGCTTTGGCACCAGACCGTACTTTGTTCTGGTGGTAAGTGCTTGGTTTCATATTATAGAAGGTAACTTCGCTGCCCTGCTTTGCCTGATTGCAGAGCACGTCCAACAGGGCATCCCATTCGCCCTCCGTTGCCAGCGACTGACGACTTTCGTTTTGCCCGACCTTGTAAACGACAACACGCTCTTTCGGGGTATTGTCCACTTCGGGAGTCGGTTTTTTGTTCGGGTCCTCGCACGCCGCAAAGGCGAGCACCAGCACCGCCATCAGGACGGTGAATCTCAATGTCGTTTTCATAACATCTATCTTTTTCATTTCTCTTTCATATTATTCAGTTGATAATCCAAG